>CAZJZF010000615.1:0-1904 GCA_964550385.1 uncultured Lentimicrobiaceae bacterium
TTATAACCCACATCCTGGAACTGATCGTTCAGCACCACCACAATGTTTCCATCCGGGGTGATGCAAGACGCATAAATGAAGTCATCATATTGCCCACCCAGCACCTTTTCCCACTGCACGGTGCCGTACTTGTCGGTTTTCAGGATCCAGCCGTCGTATTGATATCCATCATCTTTCCACCCTGTAACCACATAACCGCTGTCTGGTGTAACATCAAGCGTGTAACCTCTGAACTGAATGCCATTGGTACCATAGGTTTTCATCCATTCCTGGTTACCAAATGAATCAGTTTTAAGTAGAATCTCTTTAATTTCATTAACTAAACTCCACCCAATACCACCTGAAAGAATGTATCCATTATCCGGAGTTCGGGCAATATCTTCAAAAAACATGTAGCTGAATGGATAAGGGCTAATTGTGTCAAAATACATTTTTTGAACTATTGAATCCCCGCTTGAATTTGCAAACATTAAAAAGCCACAATCAATAGGCTCGCCTCCTAGTTTAACTGTGTCACGTATACCACCGCATAAAGCAATCCGGGAAGAATCAATGGGGAGAATTCCTCCACTGGGGGGAGAAAAATATTCAAATTGATCATTTCCCCAGTTTTTTTCTTCCAATAAAGCGCCACTCTGATTGAGTTTATATAGAAATCCTTTATTGCGGACAGAGATTGTATCGAATTTTGTTCCGTAAACATAATAGAAGCTGTCTGTTTGAATCACACCTCTGGCTTGTTCATTTCCTTGAGTTCTGATAAGGTGATTAAAATAAACAGATTGTGAAAATATTGGTGTGATTGAAACCAAAAATAAACCCAAGGTCAGTGCTTTCATAATGATAAAATAAAACCGTAGCAGAAGGTCTGCCACGGTATGGTGTTTTATTGTTTATTTATTTTAGTTGTTGCAACAGGACTGCCTCTTTGCCAGAGGGTTACTACGTAAATGCCGGTCTTAAGGGGTTGAACATTCATCACATACCCCTCCTGTCCTTGTGTCAGATCTACTCTGTGCACTTCATTCCCCTTTAAATCGGTTACAATTAGAAAGTCATCTTCTTGAACAGTGATTTCTAACAAATCCATATTAACAAAATACTTTGAAGGGTTGGGATAAGCCCTGATTGTTGGCTTGGACAGCCTGATGGATGTTGAAGTTCTTCCTTTCCTTGGATTGAACACAGTTTCAGTGATGATTGGTTCCTGGTAGAGATAGTCCGTGCAGGAAAGCTTCAGCATGGTCCTGGCCCATGCAGAGGCGTAGCTTCGGTCATTGGATACCAGTGTCAGCAACTCTTCAATCTCCTCTACGGTCAGTTCAACAGGTAACCGCTCCTCTTCCCGTAACAGTTCAAGTAGTTCCAAGTAATCCACGCAATCTTGATGCGCTGCCAATTCGGGATCTTCCATGGCAAACTCTTCTGGCAATGCCTCTAAGAGTTCATCCATTAGCTCTGTATCACCATTATAAAGTTGTTTTAAGGCCAGTTCATACCGGCTAAAAAGATTTTTGTGCCAACCTAAAAGATTCATTAAACTATCTTCTGTCCAGGCATTGGCCGTATCGGTTTCATAAATCCGTTTGATTTGGTTGACAATCAGTTCAACCTGGTGCATGCTTTCCGAAACATTGCCTTCCAGTACTTCAAGTTGTGATACCGTTTCGCCTCCATCCATGGTCTGCTCCATATAAGATTCCGGCATGGGCGGGTTGCGATCGTACAGCGCATCCATTACGCTTTGCATTCTGGTGCACTGGGGGTTGGCAATACATAGTAGCTTGATCATGAGAGCTATAATGAAACTTTCCATGGTTATGGTTTGGGATAAAAGACCTATAAAGATACAACGAATTTTTATGTTTCGTCCCTACGGGACGTATGATATGGTTGGGGTGCTG
>CAZJZF010000616.1:0-1904 GCA_964550385.1 uncultured Lentimicrobiaceae bacterium
ATAGTGCCGTTGCCTGCTGGCTGGTTACCCAAATCATAATAGCGGCTGTTAGGAGAAACATTGATGCCCGATAAAAGCAGTTTGCTTTCATAGTTTTCCGGGAAAATTTCCTCTTTGTTTATTTCTACTTTCTGCGAACCCCGGTAGTACAGCAAATCATCTTTATCAGATGTAAACAAAATTCCCTTTACGGAAACAATATTTTTATCCAGTTCAAATGTTTTGCTGAATGTTTTACCGGCTTCAGTTACAGCAATATCAAATCGCTTCTTTACAGTTTGCATAGGGTACGGATTATTCGGATTTGTTTTTCAAAATCAATTACTACCGGCGGAGAGTTATTACCCATCCCTCTCCGCCGTTTTAACTTTCAGCTTGCGCCTCAAGTTAGCAGTAACTGAAACTCTTAATCTGTTTTACGGAGTGGTAATTGTTCCGTGCATGGCCGCATAGATGTAGGTGTTTTGCGGAATGCCTTCCATTGTGCCGAGTTCCACTGTCATTTCAATCAGCACATCATCGTGGATGAGGCGGGGATTGGCCAGTTTGTAATAACCCAATGGCACATTGCGGTTATTGCCTGATTTAAAAACAGCATTGCTGGTTTCCGGCACAATCTGCTTCTTATTGCTTTTCAGGTTGAACTCACCGTTGGCAATCGCAGGAAATTCTTCCAGCCCTTTGTAATTAGTGGCAATTACTTTGTCCTTGCTGGCATCGGCAGATGTGCCTGCCAGCAGGATGATACCGCTTGCCAGGAATGCCTGGTTCTTTGGCAATTTGGAATTGCTGATATTACGCAGGCCGATTTCCTTGTCATCCTGCGTTTCAAACAGCTTAATAGTTTTGGAAGTAACCGGTTTAATGGAATAGATGATGCTGTCCGCCAAACGCAGGTCCCCTTTTACCAATGCTTCTTTGATATGCACCGGCAGTTCGCCAAAGAATTTTTCCATTTCAGCCCTTGAACCCTTGCTGGGTGAGCCGGTGTTGGATAATTTGGAAACCATACGCAAACGCTGCACAGGGTTCATTTTACGAAGTGCGCCGAGCAGTTCACCGTCATCTACACCTTCCAGTCCGAGCAATGCCCCCTGGTTGTTGTATTCTTCAATACCTTCTAAAAGTCCTAACATAAAATTTGGATTTGCCCCCTAACCCCTGAAGGGGAGTTAGGAGAGATTATTAATTGAATTTGATTTTACTTTTCTTATTCCCCTTTAGGGGATAGGGGTTAGTACAGCCTTTCTTCCCACTGGTCATCTTCTTCCATTTCAGGCATCACTGCGCCGGTCATTTGCTGAAACTGCATACCACTTTCTATAAGCTGGTTCTCTATGCTCTCCAGCGCATTCAATCCACCACTCAGGTCATTGTTGTAGTTGAAGTATTGCAGTTCACCTATACCGTTGGTTGCTGCTGCGGCTGATTTTTTCTTGATGATTTTATCTAAGTACAGTTTTTCAGAAAAATTCTCCTTGTAAGCCATCAGCCTTTCTTTCACGCCATCCAGACCTTCCAGGCCGTTCACAGCTTTGCCTTTCTGAAAACCATTGGCAGCCATCATGCCGATACCCAGCAGGGTGAGCAAACGGTTTTGTGTATAGTGACCGGTGCCGGTGGTCACCAATCCGATGGCGAGTGATGGCCTCCCGATAGCAGAGCCGATTAAGCCACCGCCCAGCACTGCTACCAGCAGGTCTTTACCTGTCTCCAGTACGGTGTTTTTTACATTGCCTTTAGTAGGCAGTTCTTCATTCATGCCTTTCAGAAAGTTTTTCTTCCGGGCGTTACTCTTGTATTGGTTTTTCTTTTTTGACATATTGAATTTTTTGTTTGTTAAGTGTACGGATTGAATCAGAGCAGGGCTATTGCCTTTTTCTTTTGATGTTTGGATTTATTTC
>CAZJZF010000617.1:0-1903 GCA_964550385.1 uncultured Lentimicrobiaceae bacterium
TCTTTCCTTGCGGGATCCTGGGTGACAATGATGCTGTAAACCTGCATATTGCCTGTGGTGCTTGCCCTGCTTCCGGCTGCCAGGATGTCGTTGAGGATGTTTTCCGGAACCGGATCATTTTTATACTGCCGTATGGTGCGATGTTCCAACAGGGTTTTCAGTGTTTCATTCATATGACATAAATTTGAAGGGGGTGACAAAGATAATCCCATTTTAAGCACAAGAAAGCACCCATGTGGAGGATAATTTCATAATTTCACCCCGCCGGAATAACAAAACGGCCTGATTTGCGTCTAAGTTTATATTTGATTGCCTGCCATGATCCAACTGCCTGCTTTTGATCTCCGTCTCTTCATATTTCGTGGTATGAGGAATCTGGCAGTGTGGTATTTTTGTTTTATGTCAACTGCTTTAAGTTATGGCCAGGAGATCATAACACCTCAGGGGGACACCGTTCACATGCTTCACGGGCGGGTGTCGGGTCTCACAGGAATCCTGCCGATGGTACAGGTTCACATCATCAACTTGAGTCTGAACCGGGCCACTTTAACTGACCGGTCAGGATTTTTTCAGATTGAAGCTGCCCGCAATGACACCCTTTACTTCTCACATATAGGTTTTAAAAAGAAGCTGATCAGGTATTTGCCAGAGCACCGTGACAGCAGCGGTCTTTTGCAGGTGATTATGTCGGAAGACACAGTGGTACTGAAGAGGTACAGGGTGTTTGCAGCCACAAGGATCGTACAGTTCAGGAGTGACTTTATCAGCCGTGAGGTAGTAAAAGACACACTGAATCCTGCCTTCGAAGCGTTTCTGGAAGAGAATCATTTTGTTGCCCCTTCGGCAGGCATTGTACTTCCGGGACCTTTTACCCTGATTTACGAGAACTTTAACAAGCAGGCACGCCTGAAGCGGAAGCTGGAACGAAACCGCCAGGAGTATTATGACAATCTATCGGAGGAGGAGAAGAAAAAAGTGCTTTTTCACAACGATCCTTAAGGTGCTTCAAGAATCAAAGCCCCTTTTTCAGCTGTAATCCAGAAATCAATTCCCGTTGATTCAGCTTCCTCCTTCCATCTTTTTATTCGGTATTCGTTCACAGAACCATCCAGTACCCATTGGGAGGCGTTAACCCTGGAAAAAACTTTCGCAGTCGGTTTCATGGCTCCCCTGATGATTGCCACATCTACGGTATCAGGAGCAGAATTGTATTCGGGCAATGCCTCCAAAACCATCAATTTTCCGGCAGGATGGCTGAAATGGCACACCTCTCCAGCTTCTCCCTGAAACATCCGGTGACGGGAATGAGATCTGAAGGTACCGGTTCGGGTGCGGTATCCCCCGGAAGCATATCCTGCTTTCCCTTCATCATACTGCTTTCCGAGCCATACGGTTTGCCTCGAGGTACCCCTTGAAAAATCCACAAGGGTTTGCCCTGTGAGATGATAAACCACTATCTCTTTATGCCCGCTTCTTTTATGGATTTTTATGGCAGAGGACAGTAGCAACATCAGAAGGAGCATCAAAAGCAGATGAAGGAATTTCCTTCCTCCGGAATTCAACCACACCGCCAGGCAGATAACAGAACCCATTAACAGAGCTTTTTCCAAATCCGAAATAAAGATCCCTTCGATTCTGGCCATCGGAAGGGTGCTGATCACATCCACCTCTGTTCTGATTGTTGAAAGCAGAAAATCAAAAACCCATCCTGTGCCCATGGAAGAAATCCCGTTGGGGGCAAGGGTAAATGCAACGCCAGCATACATTGTAATTCCGGTGAGCGGCAACACCAGCAGGTTCGCCGGCAGGAACCAAACAGGGAACGAACCGAAGGCTGCCATAGTAACCGGCAGAGGGACCAGCGGAGCGCTGAGGGCCCCGCCCACCCGCGCGCGGCGAGAGC
>CAZJZF010000618.1:0-1901 GCA_964550385.1 uncultured Lentimicrobiaceae bacterium
ATCAGATCATCCTCACCGAACGGGGTTATACCTTTGGATATAACGATCTGGTGGTAGATCCCAGGAGTTTTCATCATTTGGCTGAGACAGGATACCCTGTTGTATTCGACATTACCCATGCCATCCGCAAGTATGGCATACCCAGCGCAAATCCTGACGGAGGGGCCAGAGAATACCTTCCCGTTCTTGCCAGGGCAGGTGTGGCGGCCGGGGTCGACGGGCTGTTCATCGAAACCCACCCCAAACCGCAGGAAGCCTTGTGCGATGCAGCGAGTCAGCTCTGCGTTTATGATCTTGAGGAATTCCTCAAACCCCTGATCGAAATTCATTCAGTCAATATCAAATACAAATAAACCTATGGAACTTTACCTCGACTCTGCCAACATCGCCGAAATCGAAGAGGCATCTGCGCTTGGAATTATTGCAGGGCTTACTACAACTCCAACCTTCATGCACAGGGATGGTGTAACAGACATCAACCAATTAATTCTGAAACTTGCCGGCCTGGTGCCTGTTCTGCAGGTTGAAGCCCTTGGAGAATCTTCGGATGAGATCATCAGTGAAGCTGAAAGGCTGATTCAGATTGGGCTCGACCCCGCAAAGACTGTGTTCAAGATTCCGGTATCCATGGAAGGGGTAAAAGCGTGCAAAATACTCATCCAGCGCGGGTACCTGGTAAATGTCCATCTGGTGTACACACTTCAGCAGGCTTATATGGCTCTGTCGGCAGGTGCCACCTACGTTTGTCCGCTGGTTGGGAGATTGCAGGATGAAGGGCACGACGCCCTGGGCCTCATAAAACAATGTGTGGAAGTGGTAGACCGGTACCGGTACCCATCCAAAATCATGTTTTCTTCCGTCAGAAATCCTGAACACGTAAGAAATGCCCTGAATCTGGGGGTTCACTGTTGCACCATCCCCTGGAAAGTGATGCAGCAACTTTTCAGAAACCATTTTACCGATATCGGTACTCAGCAATTCCTTGAACATACGCGGCTCATCACCATGAAGGTAAAACAGGTTATCTCAACCGTTCCCGCAGTTATACCGGCTGACCAAACCATTCTGGATGCCCTGGTAGTTATGACCCGCTCGAAGTTTGGAGCAGTAAGCATTGTAGATCCGGGCGGAAACCTTACAGGGATATTTACCGATGGAGACCTCAGACGACTTCTTGAACATGAGGGGGAGAACATCCTGCACAGAAACCTGAACGAACTATCGTTGAAAATGCCCGTTTGCATTGATGCAGATGAGTCGCTGTACAATGCTTCGGTGCTTTTCAAAGAGAAAAAAATTGACAACATCGTTGTGACTGAAGAAGGCAAGCCGGTTGGCATCATGGATATTCATGATCTTTTCAACACCCCACGCCTATGACATCCTCCGGAACAGGACAATACCCGGGGGTTTTTTCTGACGGGCCGGATGCGTTCAGGGCAAGCCTGGCCAGGATAAAAGCCCTTGTTTTTGACTGGGATGGCGTGTTTAACAAAGGGGAGAAAACCTCTGCTGGTCACAGTGGATTTTCGGAACCTGATTCCATGGGGGTAAACATGCTCCGGTTTGCTCTCTGGCTCAGGGATTCAGAAAATCTACCCCTTGCTGTGATAATTTCCGGAGCTCAGAATGAAATGGCAGAAAATTACGCACGCAGGGAACATTTCCATTGTGTGTTAACTGGTATTAAGCAAAAGGAGCAGGCACTCAGAGAAATCTGTGACTCATACCAGATTAAACCGGAAGAGGTTGCCTTTTTTTTCGATGACATTATCGATCTGGGAGCTGCACATCTGGCCGGGGTGAGGTTCTTTTTCCCAAATATGGCTGCCATAGCCACCAAACAATTTGTGGAGAACCGAATGCTGTTCGATTATATGCCGGGGTTGAAAGCAGGTGAA
>CAZJZF010000619.1:0-1878 GCA_964550385.1 uncultured Lentimicrobiaceae bacterium
CCGGTATCGTTCAGTTTGAAAACCTCATTGAAGGGGTAACTTACAGGATTGAATCGGATGAGCAGACCGGCTATCATGATAAAGTGATTATTGAATCCCGTCAGCGCAGCAAGAATCCTTCAATCAATATTGTAACGAAAGATGGCGAGATCATCAAGACGTATGACCTCCCGATGAATTCGCATATTCAGGCCGATAATGGCTCCAAAATCACTGCCGGTGAACTCCTGGTGAAGATACCCCGCGCGATTGGTAAATCGGGCGACATCACCGGTGGTTTGCCCAGGGTAACTGAGTTGTTCGAGGCCAGAAATCCTTCCGATCCTGCAGTCGTAGCCGAAATCGACGGTGTGGTATCCTTCGGCAAGAAGCTGAAACGGGGTAACCGTGAGGTTATCATCACTTCCAGAACAGGTGAGGAGAAGTCTTATCTGATCCCCACGACCAAACAGATCCTGGCACAGGAGAATGACTTTGTGAAAGCCGGTACGCCCCTTTCCGACGGTGCTGTTACTCCTTCCGACATCCTTGCCATCAAGGGGCCGACCAAGGTTCAGGAATACATCGTGAACGAGGTACAGGAGGTTTACAGGCTTCAGGGGGTGAAAATCAACGACAAGCACTTCGAAATCATTGTTCGCCAGATGATGCGCAAGATCGAAATCAACGAGCCCGGCGACACACGCTTCCTGGAAGGGGAGATGGTGAACAAGATCGATTTTATGGAAGAGAACGACTGGATTTACGGAAAGAAGGTCGTTGTGGATTCCGGTGATTCTGAAGTATTCAAAGCAGGACAGATCATTTCGCAACGCAAACTGCGTGATGAAAATTCGCAGCTCAAGCGCAGAGACCGTAAGCTGGTGGACGCCAGGGATGCACAGCCGGCGACCGGAACGCAGATCCTCCAGGGGATTACCCGGGCTTCCCTCCAGACCAAGAGCTTCATCTCCGCAGCATCCTTCCAGGAAACCACCAAAGTGCTTACCGAAGCCGCTGTAAACGCTAAAAGCGACAACCTCGAAGGACTTAAGGAAAATGTGATTGTAGGCCATCTCATCCCGGCAGGTTCAGGCCTGAAGGAATACCAGGAGATTATCGTTGGATCACTCGACGAGTATGAAGAGTTGATGCAGGTGAAGCGACTGGAAGAGAGTACAATCGCAGAATAAATCATGTAATCAATAAAAAAAAAACCCAATGAACCAGCAACAGATCAATATAGAGCTTCCGGAAGATGTAGCGGAAGGAACCTATGCCAACCTGGCCGTGATAACACACTCCCAGGCAGAATTTATCATCGATTTTGTGAATATGATGCCGGGTGTACCCAAGGCAAAGGTAAAGTCGAGAATTATTCTGACTCCCCAGCATACCAAAAGGCTATTCAAAGCGCTGAAAGACAACATTATGAAGTTCGAGTCGATGCATGGCGAAATTGTCGTTCCGGAAGAGATTGAAGGAATGATGCCGTTTCCCATCACCGGTCCCAAAGGGCAGGCATAATACTGATATTCAGAAATCAACAAAAAAGAGCGCCTCAAGCATTTGGGGCGTTTTTTTTTATCCCTCACTACTCACACTGTTCCTCACACTTAAGTTGGTAAAGTTTATAAGGTTTGTAAAGTTTGTAAGGTTCTTAGCAGGTTCATTTTTCTGTAGAATCAATACATAAGTCCACTCCAAAACATACAGAAAGATAAAACTGCCACAAAGGCTCAAAGACACAAAGAATCACCAAGAGTTAAATATCAGTAATTTATAATCCATTGTCTTAGTGCCATTGTGTCTTTGTGGCTAAAAAAACCCTTTTAGGAGAAGACTCATACATTGTTACCATATCATGGCCTTATCAACACCAACCTTTCTGTATAAACA
>CAZJZF010000620.1:0-1876 GCA_964550385.1 uncultured Lentimicrobiaceae bacterium
ACAATACGGTTTCCCAAACGGCTTATGAGGGAAATTATACTTACAACACTGGACAGTCCCATACCATTGCCACCATTATTGGCACCGGTATAGATCAGAGTTACCAGTGGGATCAGAACGGAAATATGACGGCTCATGCAGATGATGCACGCAGCCTCAACCGCCGCCTCTGCTGGGACGAAGAAAACCGGCCAAAGAAGCAGATCCACTGCACAACTATTCCCTGTTCTCCTTTCGATTTAAAAGAGATTCAATCATCGGATCCTCCTCTCGGGCTTTCATGCTGGTAACGGAATCGGTCAGACTGTTGGGTATGGTCATCGACAGCACATACTGCTGGATCTTCATCACACCATCTTGCTTCCTTAAAACTCCAGATCCTCTGCAAATCTTCATCTGGGTACTTAGCAATTCATCAAACCAGGCAACCATGCCACTGCTGTCGAGGTAAATGTGCCTGTCGACAGAGGTGAAATTCCAGGCCTTTCCCCGGTCAAAGAAGGGCTTGGCCCATTCCTGAAATGCACTTTTATCCCAACGCTCCGTGGCATCGGTGCCGATAAAAACTGCATCATCCGCAAAAAAATCAAAATAGGCTTCGAAGTCTGCACGGGCAGCCGCCGCGTGAAATTCATCAAGGATTACACCAACCTGTTCCAGTTCTTCCTGACGCGTTGGGGGTGCATCTGCAGGTGCTCTGCAACCGGGTGCCACCAATCCGGAAATGAGTGAAATCATCAATCCCGACCATACATAGAGTCTTGCTGAAAGCTTCATCTGTTCAGAGTTTAATTGTATAGGATGTTGACAATCGTTTGCATGTGGTTTACGAAATTTCGGAGGCATTTACCTGTTTGATGGCTTCCTCAAACTGTTGCAAACCATCATCCGTAAAATCGAGGTGGGTTACAAACCGCACCAGATGCTTGCCAAACGGCACACACAAAACCCCCAGCTCTTTCATCTTCCTGACGAAATCGGACGCAAGGAGGGGCTGAATCAATTCAAAAATCACGATGTTGGTCTCAATGGGGTAAAGCTCTTTGATAAAATCTTTGTCAGCCAGCAACCCGCCTATCGCTTTTGCTCTGGCATGATCATCCCTGAGTCGCCCGATATTCTGATCAAGGGCATAGATTCCTGCTGCCGCCAGAAAACCACCTTGACGCCATCCTCCGCCCATTACCTTTCTGAAACGGCGTGCCTGCCCGATCACTTCAGTGGTTCCCAACAAGAGTGATCCCACCGGACAACCCAGCCCCTTCGATAAACAGATCGAAATCGTGTCGAATACCCTCCCGTATTGGGCAGGGCTTTCACCGGTCTCTGCCAATGCGTTGAAAAGTCTTGCTCCGTCCAGATGAAGCCTGAGGTGGTGCTCTTCGCAAACCTTTTGTATCAACTCAATCTCTTTGAACTGCCAGATGCTGCCTCCTCCTTTATTGACCGTATTCTCCAGTGAAACCAATCTGCTGACAGGCTGGTGGATGTCTCTGGGGTTGTTGATCGCTGCCTTGACCTGCGCCGCTGTGATCTGCCCGCGCTTCCCTTCAATCGTCCTTACCGAAGAGAACGCATTTAAGGCGATACCACCCCCTTCGTACAGGTAAATATGCGAGAGTTCGTCGCAGATCACTTCACTTCCAGGTGTGCAGTGAATCCTGATGGCCAGTTGGTTCGACATGGTGCCCGATACACAAAACAAAGCATCCTCCATGCCGAACAAGTCAGCAGCCTTGCGCTCAAGTGCAATTACAGTGGGGTCGTCACCAAACACATCATCCCCTACTTCGGCATGCAACATGGCGTCAAGCATCTGTGCGGTCGGCCGGGTAACAGTATCACTTCTGAGGTCTATTGGTTTCATCTGATGCAT
>CAZJZF010000621.1:0-688 GCA_964550385.1 uncultured Lentimicrobiaceae bacterium
TCAATGCTTCTTCTGTTGTGCGTGGCGTTTCCGGTGCTCTGGTAGTGGTGGATCTTCCTTTCGGAACCTATCAGGGAAACTCAAAACTTGCGCTCCAGTCAGCCATACGCATCATGAAAGAGTCGGGAGCCGATGCCGTAAAAATGGAAGGAGGAGGAGAGATCGCTGACTCAGTGGAACGGATCCTGTCGGCAGGAATCCCCGTGATGGGACACCTGGGACTTACTCCCCAGTCGATTCATAAATTTGGCACTTACGTGGTTAGGGCAACCCGCAAGGAGGAGGCAGAACGGCTCACAACAGATGCCCACATCCTCGAAACGGCAGGATGCTTTGCGGTGGTCCTGGAAAAGATCCCGGCAAAACTCGCAACACAGGTGGCTGCCGAACTGAAAATCCCCCTTATCGGAATCGGTGCTGGGTCAGGCGTCGACGGACAGGTACTCGTAATCCATGATATGCTCGGCATCAACCAGGAGTTTTCGCCACGGTTCCTCCGACGTTACCATAACCTCTATGCCGAAATCACAGGTTCTGTGCAGGCTTATATAAATGATGTAAAGAAACTCGACTTTCCCAACGAACGGGAACAATATTAATGTGCAAATTAGCAAATTAGCTAATGTGGAAATGGGTATTCTAACTCCTAACTCCCAAATTTCTAATTTATAATTTGTAATTTCTAATT
>CAZJZF010000621.1:698-1870 GCA_964550385.1 uncultured Lentimicrobiaceae bacterium
AATCATTATATCTAGTTGATAATTAACAACTAACCATTAACAATTCTATTTCCATGCTTACCGCCAAAGATATACTTTACGAAGACAACCACCTGATTATCATCAACAAAAAGCCTTCGCAGATTGTGCAGGGGGATGAAACCGGTGATGAGACCCTGGGGGATATGGTAAAAGCCTATATCAAAAGGAAATACAAAAAGCCGGGTGATGTTTTTCTTGGAATAACCCACCGATTGGATCGCCCTGTAAGTGGTGCAGTCATTTTTGCCCGCACCAGCAAGGCCCTGGCCCGCCTCAATGAGATGCTGAAGGAGCATACCATTACAAAAATCTACTGGGCCGTAGTTAAACAACGCCCTGCCATGGAAGAGGGAAAACTGGTGCATTACCTTCGCAAGGATGAAGAGAAAAACCGCACTTACGCCAACGACAACCCCACCCGCGAAGGAAAAAGGGCAGAGCTGGATTATATGCTTATAAACCAGAGCGATAACTACAGTCTTCTGGAGATTACCCTGCACACCGGACGGCACCACCAGATCAGGGCACAGCTGTCGAAAATCGGTTCCCCCATTCGCGGTGACATGAAATATGGATACGACCGCTCCAATCCCGATAAATCGATTCACCTCCACGCCCGCAGACTGGAGTTTATCCATCCTGTTAGCCAAAAGCCCATTTCGGTAACCGCCCCCGTCCCCGACGAAACCCTCTGGAAGTATTTCGAGCATTTGGCAGGGTAGTCAGGAAATCTTCATGCGTTTGTCATCTAAACCCTAACGATGGTGAAGTTATCGCCACCGTTTGTATGTTTTTTAAATATATGCCTTGCTGATTGGTTAATTTCATCATTGTAACCATAAAAAATCAGAATGATGAAACCAAAAAGAACATTCCTTGCAACAAGCAGGATTGCAGTTATTGCCCTTCTCATGTGTTGGATGTACCAAACCTTTTCCCAAACTGGTATTGAGATTACCGGGCTGATAAGTCAGAATGAAGGAGCAGCCGGGTGGGATGCCAATGGCACCGGTCCTGAACCGATGGGGAATGGTCACGGCAGTTATGTGTATTATCTTGCTAGTCGTGATTACGTAGACCCGGGGAGTGCCTATGGCGCACATGCATCATTAGCGGGATCGGATTTCCCGGCCTTTTCTCAGGCACTTACC
>CAZJZF010000622.1:0-1866 GCA_964550385.1 uncultured Lentimicrobiaceae bacterium
CTTCTTTGAGGACGGGGATCAGCGCAGGTAGCTCAAATCCGCCGATAAGATCATCATCAATATAAACCCATGCATCAGAAATCTTCTGGTTGTTGGTCCCTTCGAGTTCATTATCGGAGATAAATAAAATGGAATCGATCTTCAGGTAAGATGGAACCGTCTGATCCCCTTCAAATTTATCGCATCCTGTAAGAGTTATGATAAATATAGAAAACAGGAACCAGATCAGAATATTCGGCAGGCTTGCTTTTCGGTTTAGACTTCTCATGTTTATCCAACGGTGACAGGCACGTGATTATTGCTTCGTTTCGGTTACAGACCCACGGGTAACTCCTTCATTTTATCGAGGATCTGGTAAGCTACGCTCAGGGCTTCGTAGCCATCATTGATAGTTACCGGAGGGGTTGTATTATTGACGATGGCGTCGTGAAAACTTTCGAGTTCGGTTTTAATGGCATTGATATTCTGTACTTCCGGTTTTTCGATGGAGATTTGTTTTTTCCCCCTTTTGGCGCCCAGATCAATAATCATAGCCAGAGGATCGGGATTTTCATCCTGAGGATCGCTGATCCGGATGATTTCTACGTCTTTCTTAAGAAAATCTACGGAGATATATGCATCGCGCTGGAAGAAACGGGATTTCCGCATATTCTTCATAGAGATCCGGCTGGCTGTCAGGTTGGCTACGCAACCGTTATCGAATTCTATCCTGGCATTGGCAATATCGGGCGAATCGCTGACAACGGAGACTCCACTTGCATTGATCTTTTTTATATTCGACCTCACTGCGCTAAGCACGATATCGATATCATGAATCATCAGGTCGAGAACAACGGGGACATCTGTGCCACGGGGATTAAACTGGGCAAGGCGGTGTGATTCGATGAACATCGGTTTGGAGATAAAAGGCTGTGCAGCAAGAAATGCCGGGTTGAACCGTTCGACATGGCCAACCTGCACCTTCACATTGGCTTCGTCGGCGTAGACCATTAGTTGCCGGGCCTCTTCCGGTGAGGTTACAACAGGCTTCTCGATAAAAACATGCCGGGCTTTTTTCAGTGCTCTGGAAGCACAATCAAAATGAGAAACAGTCGGAGTGACAATATCGACAACATCAACAGAATCAATAAGTTCTTCAATATTCTCAAAATGATAAAGACCATATTCCGATTTCACATTGGATGCAGTTTTTACATCTGCGTCGTGAAATCCGACAAGTTCAAAATTTTTAATATCCCGGATGCACTTGATATGGATTTTACCCAGGTGCCCTGCTCCCAATACACCGATCTTTACCATTTATTATTTTTTGTGCAAATGTAGCTTTTTGACTATAACCATCAAAGGAAAGGTTGGTCATCTTTTCAACGGAATTATTATTTTCGCGGCAATAAGAAGGTTAATTGTTTTCATCATGATCCAGGACACATTTCGTCAAAAAGGGCTCAGAAAAAAACTGGTTGATACATTACGGGATAAAGGTATCTCAGATGAAAGGGTATTGAATGCCATCAACCGGGTTCCCAGGCATTTGTTCCTGGATTCGTCATTCCTGGAATTTGCCTACCAGGATAAGGCATTTCCGATCGGATCGGGTCAGACGATCTCGCAACCTTATACTGTTGCATTTCAAACGGAGCTATTACAGGTCAGCGAAGGCGATAAAATATTGGAAATTGGGACCGGCTCAGGTTACCAGTCGTGTGTTTTAATCGAGATGGGAGCTAAAGTTTATACGATTGAGCGTCAAAAAAATTTATACGACAGGACGAAAGCGTTCCTTCCAGGTATCGGTTATAATCCAAAGATGTTTTATGGGGATGGATACAAAGGGCTCCCCTCTTTCGCCCCTTTTGATAAAATACT
>CAZJZF010000623.1:0-1861 GCA_964550385.1 uncultured Lentimicrobiaceae bacterium
GGAATCATTGGCGGAACGGGGCTCGAGAAGCTTAGCCTGTTCGAAAACCCTCAGGATATCAGCATTAAAACTTCTTATGGCAATCCTGCCTCCCCATTGCTCACGGGCAGTCTTGCGGGCCACGAGGTGGCAATTCTCAGTCGCCACGGACGAGAACACACGTTGCCCCCCACCCAGATCAACAACAGGGCAAACATTGCCGCCCTGAAGGAGTATGGTTGCGATGCCATCCTTGCGGTTACCGCCTGCGGAAGCCTTCGGGAGCCTATCGGCAGAGGCCACCTGGTAATCCTCGATCAGTTCATCGATTTTACGAAACACCGGAATTCCAGCTTCTTCGAAACTTTTTCCGGCGGCGACCTGAAACACACCCCCATGGCCGACCCTTTCGATGCCGGATTGCGGAAGGCACTGATCCTGCAGGCAGAAAAACTTGGAATCACTTTCCATCCCACCGGCACCGTGGTCACCATAGAGGGGCCCCGGTTCAGCTCCCGCGCCGAGTCGCTGATGTTCAGAAGCTGGGGCGCCGATGTGATCAATATGTCCACTGCACCCGAAGTAATTCTGGCCAATGAAGCAGGCATTCCCTATGCCGCCGTGGCCATGAGCACCGACTACGATTGCTGGAAAACCGACGAAGCCCCTGTGAGTTGGGAGGAGGTGCTGGAGGTATTCCGCCACAATGTTTCTAAAGTTACCAGCCTGCTGCTTGAAACCATTAAAAGTCTGTAACCCGGATATCATGAAGAGAATACTGCTGTTTTGGATCGCTCTGCTCCTGCTATCGTTACACCTTTCGGGGCAGGCAGACTCCTCCCTGTATAATGCTTTACCCCATCTTGCGCCGGTTTCACAAGGGCGAACCGGCACCTGCTGGGCCTTTGCAGCTACCTCACTGATAGAATCAGAAGTGTATCGCATTCAGGGAAAGGTGGTTAAGCTTTCCGAGATGTACTTTGTATATCATGAATACCTCGACCGCGTGGCTGCCTGGGCCGACAAAGAAGGGAAAGTCTACATGGAGGAGGGTTCGGAGTCAAACGCTCTGCTGCGGTTGATGAAGGAGCACGGCGCTGTTCCTTATTTGGCATTTATTGGCAGAGATCCTTTCAAATCATACGATCACTCTGTGTTGATCAAAGAATTGCTCCAGATGCTTGAAAAGGCGACGAAAAAGAAGTCATTTAACAAACAAACGATCCTGAGAAAAACACGGGCAATCCTAAGAAAACATATAGGAGAACCTCCTGAGAAATTTGAATATGAGGGGGTTGAATATACTCCGCAAACATTTCTTCCATACCTGGGCATCCGGTTGAATGACTATTTCAGTTTCATGTCTACCACATCACTGCCCTACCACCAGAAGGGGGAGCTGGTGGAGCCCGATAACTGGTGGCACAATGCCGACTACTACAACGTTACCCCCGATGAGTTTTTGCTGATTTTGCGTGAGTCCATCCAAAAGGGTTTTTCCGTCTGCATCTGCGGCGATGTTTCAGAACCTGGTTTGAACGCTGAGCTGGAAACAGGCGTGATTGTTCCCTATGATCTGCCGGAAACGTACTTCTCTGCCGAAGCCCGTGAATTCAGGATGCAAAACGGCTCCACTACCGACGACCATTGCATGCATGCGGTGGGAGTGTGGCAGGACGAAGACGGCAAATACTGGTTTATGGTGAAGGACAGCGGCAGGGGAGGCTTTAAGGGAAAGCACACAGGCTACAGGTTTATCCGTGAGGATTACATCAAACTTAAAATGATGAACCTGCTGCTGTACAAATACGGCGCTTCAACGGTACTCGACCGTATCATCAAATAGGGAATTTGTTCCGCTCAGTTTTTCACGAACCGGGCA
>CAZJZF010000624.1:0-1844 GCA_964550385.1 uncultured Lentimicrobiaceae bacterium
GTTTTAGTTACCAGTATTTCACTGATTTGTATTGCTTTGATATTTAGGCGGAAATTCCCAGTTCATTACAATTATCTTATCATAGTATTTTTCCTGACAGCAATTGCAGAATTGCTGGGTTTCTCAGGATGGTTAACAAACCATCAGAACATAGTAATGCAAAACACATACACACCTATTATTTCTTTGCTGTTTTTACCTTTTTTTTGGCATGAAGGGATTCTCAGGCAGATGGCGACAATAGGAAGAATGGTGGTATGGGGGCTTACGGCAATGCTGATTCTACTTATGTCGTTCTACTTTGAAGATTTGTCTTTAACAAGCAGATTTTCATGGGCTGCAAACAATATCATTATTGTGGTATTTTCACTCTTGTCACTATACATGATTCTTCAATCTCCAAAATATGATTACATATACAAAGAACCTATATTTTGGCTCAATGTCAGTTTCTTATTGGCATTTGGGTGCACTACTTTTATATTTCTGTTTGCTCCTCTTTCTGTTGATTTCAACAACCCAAGCGCCATTAAAGTCACAGAAGCATTATTGAAAATCATTAACATAGCAAGTTATATTACTGCATCAATCGGTTTATGGATAGCAAGACACTAGATACATTTCTGGGAATCACCATTGTGGGGACTTTGCTCCTTCTGATAATGGTAAGTTGGATAATCATCATTGCCATTCAATACAGAAAGAAAGTCGTATTCACCCGCATGGAACAGGAACTCACAGACCGTCGCCACCAGCAGGAGCTGGAGCGGCAGGAAGCAGAAGCGCAGGAGCGCGAACGGCAAAGAATTGCCCGTGATCTGCACGATGCCATTGGATCGGCACTGCTTACCACCAAACGATGCCTGAATGAACTTGGTAAAGACCTGCCTGGCAATAAAGGGGAAGGTATCAGGCAGTTGAGCCACCAAATGGATGAAACGATGGATGGTCTGCATCGGATCATCGCTGAACTTACCCCGCCAGTTCTTGATACATTGACGCTGCCCGAAGCTTTACGTTTTTATTTCCATCATCTCTCACAGGTTACCGGTACTCCGGTAGTAATGCACCTAAACTGCGAATCAAACCAACGACATGGCAAAGAGATTGAGATTGCATTGTATCGTGTTGTGCAGGAAATTATTGCCAATGCACTGAAACATGCCCACTGCAAAAACATTCAGATTCAATGGAATCAATCGCCCGATTGGCTTACCATCGAGATCACAGACGACGGCATTGGTTTTAATGAAGAGGCGAAACACACTGGATACGGACTTAGAAATATCAAAAATCGTATTGCCTTATGTGGCGGACATTATACCCTGGATTCGTCGTCGAAACAGGGCACACACTATTTAATCCGGATCCCTTTCGGTAAAATACAAAATACCCTCGCTGAATGAAACAAATTAAAGTGGTGATCGCCGATGATCAAACCATAGTGCTTGAAGGACTTACGCTTCTGGTTAAAAAAATCAGGCAGGCGAAAGTGGTATATTTCACAACCAATGGATACGACCTGATGGCTTATCTGCACAATACCAAAGAGTTACCCGATCTGGTAATGCTCGATCTGGAGATGCCCGGACCAGGTGGCAAAAACACACTTACAGATCTGAGGCAAAGCTTTAAAGATCTTAAAATTCTCATTGTAACCGGATATCTCTCCCCTGCACACATTGTATCCGCATTCCGCAAGGGCGCCAATGGCTTTGTGTCTAAAAACCTTACAGCAAGGGAGCTCCAGAAAGCAATCATCCAAACCTGTGAAAAAGGCTTCTATCTGAGCAAAGATCTGGCAACAAAAATACCACCGCCGGATTTTTTGCTGTTGACCGACT
>CAZJZF010000625.1:0-1838 GCA_964550385.1 uncultured Lentimicrobiaceae bacterium
GTTCAAGTGTTCAAACGTTCAAGGGTTTTTTTGATCGGGTTTTCTATGGTTTAATTGTTCGATTTAGAGGGTATATGATACAAAAGTATTAGTTTTATCATCATGAAAACTGGCATTCAGAGCTGTTGACAAATACAGATATACTTTCTATAACCTACATTAAATCATTTTTTTATGAAACACCTTTTGGGTAAGTCAATGATGATTTCTGTTCTTTTTGTGGTCGTCTTTCAGGGGATTGTGCCGGCACAGACGGCTAAATCGGTGCTGGTTCCTTACAAAAACGGTGTTTTTCATCTGTATGGGTATAAAGATTCGGTGAGTGGGAAAATTGTGGTGACCCCACGATACGATTATGCCGACAAGTTCTCAGATGGTTTGTCAAAGGTAAGTATCGACGGAAAGTATGGTTTTGTAGATAAAACCGGAAAACTTGTAATGTCGTGTAAATATGACTACATCTATGATCTTTGCGATGGTATGGCTGTGCTGAAAACCATGGATGGAAAGTACGGTTTCTGTAATAATAAAGGAGTGGTGGTAATTCAGCCAAAATATAATGATGCCAATGATTTCGGGAGTGGCCTGGCCCCGGTAAAATCCGGAGAAAAATATGGATACATCAACAAAACCGGTCAAATGGTCATTGGCCTCAAATACAATCATGCAACTCCGTTCAGGAATGGAATCGCCATTGTTGCCATTGGAGAAAAGCAGGGGTTGATTGACAAAACCGGCAAATTCTGCCTGCCCCTGAGAGAGGGTGAAATCACATACTTCTCAAAGGATATTTATCAGGTCAGAAACAGCGACCTGAATACCTGTGGCTTAATAGACAAAACAGGTAAATGGCTCACAGATTCAACCTGCAGTTACATTGGTGACCTGGAATTTATTATCCCGGAAGGAATTGCCAGCTTCACCAACCAAAACAAAAAGTTCGGCCTTGTAAACGGTAAGGGAGAAATTCTGATGCAGCCTGCATTCGATTCATGGAAGAATATTGGGCATCCCCACCTGATCTGTGTCTATACCAATTATTACCTGTACGTTACTGAGAATACCCGGTTTGGATTGTATGATCTGAAACAGAAAAAATTGACTACGGAATTGGAATACAATGAAGTTGATGATAAATATTCGGATGGTATGCTCACATTTGTACAGGCTGGCAAGGTCGGATATTTTGACACAACAGGCAGAGTGGCCATTCAACCGGCTTTCGACATGGGTTACAAGTTTAAGAATGGATCAGCCATTATACAAAAAGATGGCAAACACATGCTTATCAACAGGAGTGGAACCATCATTTCAGATCATTTCGATTTGATTTTTAATTATTCAGATGATTATTTTCTAGTAAACAATGGCGGAACCTGGAACAAGGAAGATGGACTTCAGGGTGGATTATGCGGACTGATCCGTTTTGACGGAACCATTATGGCCAAACCAGTTTATGATAAACTGGATAATATCCGTAATAACATGATTATCTTTCTAAAAGGGGATGTGCTGGGGTTTATGGACATGAAGGCCAGGGAGTTGGAAAAACCCGGATATACCTGGCTGGGGGCATTTTATGATGGATTGGCATTCTTTCGTGTCCCCGAATACGATGAGTATGGTGAGATTATCGAAGATTACAGTACCTGGGGATATATCGACAAAACGGGCCAGGAGGTAATACCTGCCCTCTATCATGATGCATTTGATTTTTCAGAAGGTTTTGGTCAGGTGATACTTTACGGTGAAATCATCTTTCTGGACACTTCTGGAATGGAAGTATTCAAACTCACCGATGTGGAGGAAGCAGGTTCCTTTTCTGAAGGTATGGCATG
>CAZJZF010000626.1:0-1838 GCA_964550385.1 uncultured Lentimicrobiaceae bacterium
GAGAAGTTTGGCAAAGCCACAGGCAATGACATTTTAACCAACAAGAAAACATTTCTGCTTTTGAGCTGCCTGGAAGCTGCCTCTTCGGAAGATCGTTCGCTTCTGTACCAATGGTTGGTGGAAAAAAACAAACCTAAAAAAAAGATCCATGCCGTTACAGAACTTTTCAGAAAATATGGCATTGAGGAGTTAACCAACCAGAAAATCGAAACGCTATTTACTGAGGGGCTCGACTTTCTGCGGCGCATTCCCGCAGAAAAAGACAACCTGGAGCCACTTTATCAAATGCTGGATTCTCTGAAGCTCAGGGATTTCTGAATCAGCTCTTCACAAACTTAAACATCCGGCTTACCCCTTCGGTTTCAAATCGCAGCAAGTATATTCCGGGTGCAAGGTTGCTGACGTTCATTTCTTTTTTCTGAAATCCTGTCCCCATTTCATGATCCGTTTCATGTATAATCACTTTGCCATCTGTGCCCAGCAGAGTTAATGTTGCTTTTTGGGGTTTCAGGAAGAAAAAATCCAGGGTAATACTTTCTGATGCAGGGTTCGGATAGAGGCGCATTTGAACCACCTGCCCGCTGGGATCAGATACTCCTGAAACCTCATCCGAAACCCGGATATATTCAATGGTGTCAATCGGAGATCCATTGGCAAAGTGGAATTCAACACCAATACGGAGCAGGGGAATTTTTGAAGTGGTAGAAACCCACAGGTACTCCTCTGCGTCCACTTCATAGTTGCCGGCGCTTGACCCATAATCATCCAAAGTATAGGATTTGGTAAAGATTCTCAGCACATTACTGTGATTTCCCGAAGGTAAACGCAAGGTGCCATACGCATCTCCTTTGGCTTCCCAATGCCCCTTCTTTTCAAGAACCATAGATGTACCAATGGGTGCTGTGCATTTAAAACTGTCAGAAACTACCGTATTATAGGTAAAAGGGTAAGTAAACATCACCTGAGGATCACTGTAATTTGCAGTTACCAATACAGAAGCGTACCCTTTTTTCTCCATCTTGGAGGAGGTGGTTTCGAAATAGTGATAGGTTCCGGCAATGAAATGATCCTCATAGGCGACATTGCAACCCGGAAAATCGTTGTTGTACGGTGTTGCTGAAGGGCTTAGGTATTTTCCGGTAATCGGATTATAAATAATCTGAATCGTAGAAAAATCCCAGGTTGCATTGGCTCCGGAAGCACCTGGAGTAATCACTGTATTAACAGGATGGTATTTGTAATTATCCCCCGGTGCAGGATTGAAGGTGGAGTTAATCGTCGGTTGGCTAAACAATGTCATTGCAGATGACAAAAGGAACAAAAAGAGGATCATTTTTTTCATCGCGTGGCAGGGTTTAAGTTTTAGTGTAAAATGTTTCTGTAAAGTTAATACAGAATGATACCAAAAATCAATACCTTATGATAATTTTTTTTATCCCTGCCGGGAATGAAGCACATCGAGCGATTCATACAGGTCACCCAGCATTCCCTCCAACTCCTCATAACGTTTGAAGAGGCTTCCATCAAGGGTAGTTCCATCTGTTCCTGGATTTGATAATGCAGATTCAATGCAGTGCCTCTCCTCTTCAAGCTTTTCGATCTCCTTTTCGATTCTGCCTATTTCATTTCGCTTTTTACGAAGCTCTCTCTCCTCTTCTTTCTTTTGCTCGTAACGGTATTTGTTTCCGGATGTTACCTCTTCCTGGAAGTCAGCAGTTCTTCTTCCGGCTATCTCCAGTTCCCTGAGACTTTCCATTTTTATGGTTTCCAGAAAATCGTATACATCCCCCAGATGCTGTCTGATGGTTTGGTTTCTGAATTCAAACACCCGTGTCGTA
>CAZJZF010000627.1:0-1837 GCA_964550385.1 uncultured Lentimicrobiaceae bacterium
CTTCTCCCCACCACATCATATTTCTGCGTTACTTTGTAGAAACCTAAAACTGCTTATGGAACTTTTCCTTACCCGTCCGCTGGTGGTATTTGACCTGGAGACTACCGGCACCCATGTGGGCTCCGACCGCATTGTCCAGATTTGCCTGCTGAAAGTGATGCCCGACCATTCTGAGCTCGTGCGCAATTACCTCGTCAATCCGGGAATTCCCATTCCGCCTGAATCTACCAAGTATCACGGCATTCGTGATGAAGACGTTTTAGGGAAACCTACCTTTAAAGAGTTAGCCGGTGAAATAGCTGCCTTCATTGGCAACAGTGACCTGGCTGGATACAATTCCAATAAATTCGACATACCGTTGCTGGTGGAAGAGTTTCTGAGGGCAGAACACGAGTTCGACCTGAAGCACCGAAACCTTATTGATGTGCAGAATATCTTCCACAAGATGGAGCAGCGAACCCTGAAGGCTGCTTACCGGTTTTACTGCGGACAGGAGCTGATCAATGCCCATGATGCCGAAGCCGACACCCGCGCTACCCTGGCGGTACTGAAAGCACAGGTTGAGCGCTACCAGGATGCGGAATACACCGACCCCGCCGGAACCGTAACCAAACCAGTGGTAAACCGTGTGGATGCGCTGGCAAAATTTTCCGTGATGTATCCCAAAGCCGATCTGGTGGGACACTTGGGCATTGACAATCAGGGACGTGAAGTGTTTAACTTTGGCAAACACAAAGGCAAACCGGTGGAGGAGATATTCAGTAAAATTGAACCCACCTATTACGACTGGATGATGAAGGGGGATTTTCCCCTGAGTACCAAACAGGTAATCACAGCCATTAAACTCAGGGGATTCAACAAACCCTGACACCGGCAAAAACTCTAAGTATATGAAAATCATCTGCATTGGTCAGAATTACAAGGCCCATGTGGCCGAAATGGGTTCGGAGATGCCGCAGGAACCCATGTTTTTCTGTAAACCCGACACCAGCCTGCTGATCAGAAACCGTCCGTTCTATTACCCCGATTTCACAAAGGAACTCCATTACGAAGCTGAAATCGTCGTAAAGATTAACAAGGTTGGTCGTCATATCCAACCCAAATTTGCCCATACATACTACGAAGAGATTGCCTTTGGCCTCGACCTTACCGCCAGAGATCTTCAAAGGAAATGCAAGAATGCCGGGCACCCCTGGGAAATATGCAAGGGGTTTGAAGGGTCAGCCCCGGTAAGCCGGTTCATCAATCTGAAAGAGAATAATCTTGATATCAACAATATTTTATTCAGATTGGTAAAAAATGGGGTAAATGTGCAGAATGGAAACACCTCCGATCTGATCTTTCCGGTGGATGAGATCATAGCGCACGTTTCAAAGTTCTTTACGCTGAAAATGGGCGACCTGATCTATACAGGAACCCCCAGCGGCATTGGCCCCCTGGCTATCGGCGATCGGCTGGAAGGGTACATCGGGGAACAGAAGATGATGGGGATGGCAATCAAGTGATTAAAGCGCTCGCTTACGCTTGCGAGTTCAAGGATTAAAGTTCAAGGATCAAAGATGAGTCCCCTTCGAAAAGGAAAACGATGCCTCCTGAACGGAAAATCAGACTAATTGGACTTTTAGGAACAGGCTCAAGATTGGTCTAATTCTCCCAATCGGGAAAGTTTTCCTTTTTTTCCGCTGGTAGCGGTTTATAATGGTATAAATCATCAGGCTGGTAATGGTGCGTTTCCAGTCAATCCAAGCAATTCCAAACCTTATTCTCCTATAACCTTAATAGCAAGGGAAATCCGGTTGATCCTTTAACCTTATTACATTATTTTTAGGGTTGAATC
>CAZJZF010000628.1:0-1836 GCA_964550385.1 uncultured Lentimicrobiaceae bacterium
AAGGTGTCAGGACAGTCAGGAAAAGCAGAATTAACAAAATACTATGCTTCATCGTTTATAAGATTATTGAAATAGCAATAGGAGTACTGTTCAATTAGTTGCAAGCCTTTTTCGGTGCTGATTCCCCTCAGATAGGGGAAAAATGTATTGAGAAATATTTCTTTCGGGTTGGGATTCAGCAGATGGATCCTTTCGCTGGTGTGCAGGATCGAGATGGTTTCGTGGATGAATGTGTCTACAAGATCAATGCGCAGATCGCTCCTGAAGATTCCTTCTTTCACCCCTTTTTCGAGCATGGCGTAAGAGGCGGAGTATTTTTTCAGATCGGCCTTGCAGGCATAGAAGGTTGAAAAAACCGCAGGGAAGTATTTCTTGATATCCTCTACAAAAACCCGGGGATACGATTTTCGGTGATCATCCTGTGTCTTCAGAATTTCAAACAGAGCATGAATCACATTTTCGCTGTTCTGGATAATGTTGAGGTGCTCCTTACCCTGCTCTATGATCATGTAGCGGATGCACTGGATTACCAGATCATCCTTGTCGGTAAACAATTCGTAAATCGTACGTTTGGAGATCCCAAGCTCCGAAGCCAGGGTGTCCATCGTTACATTGCGAACTCCCATCGACAGGTACAGCTCGCTTGCTTTTACCAGTATTTTTTCTTTTACCTCCATAGATCAGACATAAATCGGGCGGCAAAACTAAAAAACTTTTTCCGTTTTTTTAGTTTCTTTAAGAAAAATTAACAAACTGCGATTCTCAGAATCTATACGTGAAGTTTTCTCTTTCAGCCTTTTATGGTACTTTCTCTATGGGTTTTTCGGAACCATTGCAACCTGTTAACAGAAAACCGGTAAAATGGTTGTATCTTTCGGGTCACGTTACCAAAACACCTTGCGCTATGGAAGAAAAAGAAAACATGGGTGCTGAACCCTTTGAAGAGGATGGAATGCCTGTAAGTGAAATTTTGCCCGACCGCGATATTCTGATGATGGAAAAGCCGCTGCCGGATAACAGTTCGTCAAGGTACAGGCCAGCGGATAAGAAACTTCTGAGAAACATCGTTATCATTGCTTTGTTTCTGATTGCGGCACTGATAATCCTGATGGTGATCGTACGGAATTTCCAGGGGGGAGAACCCATGAAGCCTCTGGAGCAGCCTACGGAGATCAGGGAAGGATAAAGTATAAAGGTTTATTTGTTTATGCGTTTATTTGTTTAGGGAATCAGACTTAAACGGTTAAGCGACTAAACATTTAAAAGGGGCTAATATGAAAAGTATTGGAAAAATTATTAATGCTGTGGGTATTTTTTTGTTCTTTGCACTGGTTTTAACAGGATGCAAAGTGACAGAGAGCCCACCCTATACGGTACCATCGGTTGACCTTGGAAGGTATGCCGGTTTGTGGTACGAGATTGCTGCTTACCCTACCCGTTTCGAGGAGGGTTGCTATTGCATCACTGCCGAATATACGCTGGCAAACAGCGGGAAATTCGTGGAGGTGCGGAACCGTTGCCGGAAAGGGAGTCCGGGAGGAGCTGAAAGCTCCATCAGGGGGAAGGCTTTTGTAGTGAAAGGCACCGGAAATGCAAAGCTGAAGGTGCAGTTTTTCTGGCCATTCAGAGCCCCTTACTGGATTGTGGGTTTGGCAGATGACTACTCGTGGGCACTGGTTTCGGGTCCTTCGAGAGATTACCTGTGGATTCTGTCGAGGACACCTGCAATGGAACCCGAAACCTATTCCATGATTCTGGGATTGTTGCAGGAAAAGGGGTTTGACACCGGAAAGCTGAGGCTGTGTGACCAGAGCTGCTGGTAGCCTGCAGAGCATG
>CAZJZF010000629.1:0-1832 GCA_964550385.1 uncultured Lentimicrobiaceae bacterium
AACTGTTATATGAAACACGCTCAGGTGATTTTGCCTCGTCATCAACGGATTTTGACCCGTTTGGGCGAGAATCTTCGTTTGGCCCGTTTGCGCCGGAACCTTAGCATGGAGCAGGTTGCAGAGCGAGCCGGCATTGGGAGGAGTACCTTGTGGAAAATTGAGCATGGCGCTCCGGAAGTAGCCATTGGCAGCTATCTGCAGGTGCTCTTTATTCTGGGAATGGAAAACGACCTGGATCTGGTTGGCCGCGATGATCTGTTGGGCAGAAAACTGCAGGATGCCAGACTGCTGGTAAAAAAACGTGCTCCCAAAAAGAAAAGCGATGAAGACACAAAATGAGCGATACATTCAGGTATATGCCGACTGGCTGGGACTTGAAGGACCCCTGTTAATGGGCGAACTGGTGGCTCAGCCGGTGCGGGGTAAAGAGGTCTTCTCATTTTCCTATTCCGCAGAGTGGCTTGGTCACCCCGGGTGCAGGTTGCTCGATCCGGAGTTACACCTTTACCCCGGCAGGCAGTATGTACCCGATAACCGTCCGAATTTCGGAGTATTTCTGGATTCTTCACCCGATCGCTGGGGAAGGACTCTGATGAAAAGAAGAGAAGCCCTGCTGGCCAGAAATGAACAGAGAGCTGAGCGGATGCTGTTCGAAAGCGATTATCTGTATGGCTGGCATCACCGTACCTCAAGCCCGGCTGATTCGTCTGACCGGAAAGCATCAAACCTACCTGTCGTCCCGTTTCGACCGCACCCCTGCGGGTGAAAGAATACATTTTGCTTCGGCAATGACCCTGCTTGGCTATTTGGATGGTGCCGGCGCCCAGGAGGGTGTAAGCTATCTGGAAATAGTTGAATTCATCAAACGCCATGCAGCCAATACAAGGGGTGATTTGGAAGAGCTGTGGCGAAGAGTTGTGTTCAATATCCTGGTTTCCAATACCGACGACCATCTTCGCAATCATGGTTTTTTGCTATCCAAAGATGGATGGAGCCTGGCACCAGCCTACGACATGAATCCCAATCCTTACAGAGGAGACCTGAGCCTTAATATCTCCGACACCGACAACAGTCAGGATCCCGATCTTGCATTGATCGTTGCCCCTTTCTTCGGTCTGAATCACCAAAGGGCCGGGGAGATCCTCACAGAGGTAACTGCAGTGGTTCGCCGCTGGAAACAGATTGCAGGCGAATTCCACATCCCCCGCCACGAAATCGACAGGATGAGCAGCGCATTCACAGATAAAGGTTGAGGTTTGGGGTTTGGGTTAACCCACTCATAACTCATAACTTATAACTCATAACTAAACTCCTGTCCCCTCCAGCCTAAACAACTAAACAGCTAAACAACTAAACATAAAAATCAGCGTCACTTGTACTGAGCGTGGTCCCTGAGCGGAGTCGAAGGGAAGCCGAAGTATCCGCGTTCTATTGTTCCTATGCCTGTATAATTATACCGAACAACATCTCTGCAATTCAAATATCTATCCTATTGTTTATCAATACAATAGAAGTCTACTCCAAAAAGGGTTTTTTTGCCACGAAGACTCAAAGACACTAAGACAAATAAATTCTAAATTATTGATTTGTAAATCATAGTGATTCTTTGTGTCTTAGAGCCTTTGTGGCAGTTTTATCGTTATGCATATTTCGGAGTGGGCTCTGAAATTCAACGTGGATCTAAAACTCTGCGAACTCTGCGCATTCTCTGCGATCTCTGCGCGAAACAAGGCATTTGGCAATTGGCTTTTAGCTATTGGCTTTTGGCTTCCCCAGGTGGGTGCTGCAAAGGGAATATATCAGAGCATCCCCACCGGCTGATTCTCATGCCC
>CAZJZF010000630.1:0-1828 GCA_964550385.1 uncultured Lentimicrobiaceae bacterium
CAGCACAGACCTATGAGGGACGTACCCGGGTTGATGGGATTTCGATGGATGAGATACCCCGAAACATCCTCTACCATGCCGGTTCAGCGATCATTCCTCTGAATCAGCAGGCGGCAAAGATCATCGTACACTCACTGCACCCTGCCAGTCCCGAGTCGTTTCTGCAGTGGGGGTTCTTTAACGCCATATTCGAACAAAAGGAGTATGCCGAAAGCTATGTGATGGAAAAGATGGCCCGTGAGATGATTGTTAAAAACCCAGCGCTGCTCGAAGAATTCAAAGCATTTGATGCCACCCTGCCCGATAGTCCCGGGAAAATCTG
This sequence comes from uncultured Lentimicrobiaceae bacterium, assembly GCA_964550385.1. Lineage (GTDB taxonomy): Bacteria > Bacteroidota > Bacteroidia > Bacteroidales > SKPS01 > SKPS01. Next base: position 323 of record CAZJZF010000630.1, read on the forward strand.
GGTTCAGTACAACTGGTGGTTCGAACGCACCCCCTACTTCGATGCCATGAAAGATGTATATCCGGTGGGATGTGTACGTTGAGGTCTGCAAAGCCGGTAGCGTAGCCTTTTAAACCTCAGCAACCAGAATTTTCCCTAGGTTTGTACCTGTAAACTTTCACCAACAGTTTTATGGCCCGAAAACCGAACATCCCCCATACCTATGTGATTGTGTTTTTTATTGTGTTGTTTGCCGCACTCCTTACCTGGCTGGTGCCGGCCGGACACTTTGAACGCACCACCAAAGCCTACGACGGAAACACCCGTGAGGTGATCGTGCCGGGTTCCTTCAATTACCTCGAAGAGGGAAAACCGCAAACCTGGCAGGTGTTCAGCGCTATATTTGATGGTTTCGTCGATAAATCTGACATTATTGTCTTTATCCTTCTGATCGGTGGGGCTTTCTGGATTCTCAATGAATCCAGGGCTATCGATGTAGGAATCATGTCGATGCTGGCCTTTACCAAACGGCTGGAGCGGTACAAACCTATCCGCAAACTGGGGGTCAACAACATCATCCTTACCCTTATCATGCTTGTTTTCAGTATTTTCGGGGCGGTATTCGGCATGAGCGAAGAAACCATTGCCTTCATCATTATTTTTGTGCCGCTGGCCATTTCTATGGGGTACGACAGCATTACCGGGGTGATGATCTGCTACATGGCTGCCTCTTTGGGTTTTGCCGGAGCACTGCTCAACCCCTTCACCATTGGCATCGCACAGGGTTTGAGCGACCTACCCCTCTATTCCGGCATCGAATACCGCTTCTTTTGCTGGGGGGTTATCAATGTAGTAGGCATTTCCTGGACACTTCGCTACGCGGCCCGCGTGCACCGGAATCCCCGATATTCGCCTGTATACGAAGAGGATGCCTACTGGCGCGGGAAGCACCGGGAATCGGAAGGGGGCGTTCAGGTTACTTACCATACCCCCGTTTCGGCCTGGGTTGTATATGGCATCATACAAACCGCACTCATCATCTGGGCTGCCCTGTTGCCCGATTCAACACTTGAGATCGGACAGGCTTCGTGGCATTTGCCCTTATTGCCCATTCTGGCAGCATTATTCCTTATTACCTCTGTTCCCCTATTGCTTAAGTCAGTACACTTTTTCATCCTGAACCTGCTGCTGTTTACCATCCTTTTCCTTATTGCCGGGGTTATGGGGTATCAATGGTATGTGATGGAGATTGCTACCCTGTTCTTTGCCATGGGCATACTGGCGGGCATCAGCATGGGTTATGGTCCCAACCGCATCACAAAGCTGTTTCTGGAGGGGGTTAAGGATATTTTGTCAGCTGCCATGATTGTTGGTCTGGCAGGGGGTATTCTCATTATCCTGCAGAACGGCCAGGTGATAGATTCAATTCTGTATTACGTTTCCCAGGCCATGCAGTCGGCAGGAAAATTTGCTTCGGTAAGCATCATGTACGGTATTCAGACCATGATCAATATCATCATACCTTCG
>CAZJZF010000631.1:0-1825 GCA_964550385.1 uncultured Lentimicrobiaceae bacterium
TATATGTAGCAGTACCGGTAACCAGGAGGGGTACCATATCATTAAGCCTTTCTGCTGTTTTAGCAGCCCACACTGACCTTGACATCCCTACGGCTGCCTGATCTGAGAAAAGGACTCTGTCAACGTAACCATTGGGATACCCCTGAGCATAGGCACTATTAACGGTATTACCATCTGTAAAGGCCATACCATCACCGTTGTGGATTGCGACACCAATAACTTTTCCGGGATTATTGGCAAGAATATTGGCAAGTACCACTGAACCATCGGGACAATACTGGCACCAGGCACCGGTGGCCTGCTCAACCACAACGGTTTTTTGTACAATGGTATCATAAATTGTAACAACTTTAAACATGGTATCATTAGTTGCGTCGGCATCCAGCATTCCGTTAGGGCTGTTGGCCCATACAGTAAGGGTATAGGAACCGGAAACAGCCGGAGTCCAGTTAGTGCTATGGGTAAAAGAGTAAGTTTGATTGGAGGTTACATTCAGGCCGGTAACATTCTGCGTCTGAACGGGTCCGTTATCGACCTGGTAGTTCAGGCTGAAACTGCTCATAGTAATCATTCCGTTGTTTTTCACTTTTCCCTTAACCTGAAATGGTGCGTTGACCATTGCAGCAGAACCGAAAGAGAGTTCATTCATGGCCACATCAAAAGAATCGGGTTGCACACTGGCAAGGTCGTATCCGAAAAGTATAGCATTCTGAATGATACCCCCAAGAGTTGTGGTTCCGGAGATGAGGTTGTTTGTGATGAACAAACCACCACCACTTGCCAGAGCAGTGGGATTTATATCATCTGAAGTTTGATGTACAAGTCCGGTAGGAAGGCCCGTGGTAACATTAATCTGGGTAATGGCTGCTGAGGTGCTGCCCGCGGAAATCAGCCAGATGTAAGGTCCACCAGGTGTTACGGTATCAAAAGCTGAACCTGCCATAGAAGCCTGTCCGTGGGTGGTAGCGAGGATGGTATTCATAACAGCTCCTGTAGTTTTGTTCAGAAGCACCAGATTTGATCCCCATGCACCTACCCAGAGACCGTCACTGATTGGGTCATAACAAATATTTCTACAGGTTACTCCTGTAGCAGATGATGGAATTGTAAGAGTAGCCACCAGGGTCTGGGTGGTAAAATCCATTTTAAAAATCGATGCTCCATTAGCCCCACCGTAGAAATAGGTGCCATCATAGGCAAGATCTCTGATTCCTGACACGCCTGTAATTTTAAAAGATGATACCAGGACACCAGCGGGAGTGTATTTCCAGATGGTGTCGCCACTCCATTTGGTAATGTAGATATGGGTTCCATCTGACTCCGCACCGTAGGATCCCGAAGTAGGGATGGTATTGTGAGCAAACTGGGTGGTCCATCCCTTGGAACTTACCGGCTTGATGCCATTGAAAGGCACACCGGAGGACTCAGACTGGGCATTCAGCATCGTGCCAAATGCTACTGTCAACAGCAATGAAAATAAAACTTTTCTCATAAAATTCTGGTTTGTTTAAATGGATAAATTAGTGAATTATTGAACGATCAGTTTAGATGTTTCTGAGTGATTTTCATTGGAAAGCCGAATGAAATACAGCCCTTTGGTAAGATTTGCCAGACTGATGTCCTGGTGGAAGACTCCTGGAGCAACAGCATTTCTGGTGAATACCTGTATGATTTTTCCGGAAGAGGAGATCAACTCCATCTTTACAGCACCCGATTCTGAGACGAGGTACTGCACCTGCGTTGATTCTGTGGCCGGATTTGGGAAAAGGTTTAGTATGTGCTTTTGGCCAGTCTGGTCATCAATGCTGTTGGATTGGGTTGAAAT
>CAZJZF010000632.1:0-1825 GCA_964550385.1 uncultured Lentimicrobiaceae bacterium
TTTGATATAGGAATTGTACAACAGTTGAAAGACCGCTTCTTCACTTCTGTAGAATACCGACTGGGTTCCATATTGCACTCCAGTTCCTACTCCGTTGGTAATAAAGATTACTCCAAAAATCCCTTTCTGATCAAAATACATGTCGCTTAAAAGTCCATAGGCTTCCCCGGGGTGGCCAAACATTTCAATATCAGGAAACACGATGTCTTCTCCGGGATAATTCGTTGTGATATGCAAGCCCAGACCGTAACCTCTGAAAAAGCCCCCCTGGGAATTTCCGCTGTTGCCGCAGGTGTAACAGTAGAATTTGGTCTTCATCAAATCTACAGTTGTGTCCTGTAATATACGTATACCCTCAAATATTCCACGGTTCGCCAACAACCGCATTATCTTCGAAAGTTCTTTGGCTGTGATGCGCAGCGATCCCTGAGGGCCAAATAACAAGCCGTTGGTGCCCGGCAGGTATCCAGTCAGGTTCATTGGGGTGGGCAGGGTGCCGTTGTAATTATCGGCCTGAGGAACCCAGTTGCCTCCCTGTTTCCGGTAGAGCACAGCAAGCCGGTCTGGATTGGGCAGATCATGAATATTAAAGCTCCCTTCAATTCCGAGCGGAAGAAGTATATGTTGACGCACATACTGGTCGAACCGCTGTCCTGACACCTTCTCGATCAAAGTTCCCAGAATGGCATAGTTGATATTTGCATACTCGAAGTAGGTTCCCGGCGGTTCGGTGCTGCGCCAGCAATCGGGCGAAAAATGGGAGCCTGAGGCAGTAAGCAGCGCCGACAGATTGGGAACCGGCGGGGCCTGAGACGTGGCAGTTAAAAAGGATGAATAACCACTGCCGTCAAGAATGGAGCTCTGATGCGACAACAACATCCTGGGAGTGAGTTCAACAGTTGGATAATTTGGGTTTCTGACGGTGTATCCCAGATAGTTAGAGATGTCCGCCATGATATCAAGCAAGCCCTGTTCGTAAAGTTTCATTACAGCAATGGCTGTAACAGTTTTCGAAACCGATGCGATCCTGAAAAATGTAGAATCGCTTACAGGGATTGACCTTGCTATATCGGCCATGCCAGTGAAATGGGTCAGTAAAGCAGAATCCTGCATGATAAAAATCACGGCACTGCCAGCCAGATCATTGGCTGTTGCTGCCGAATCAAGTTTCTGCTGAATCCCCTGAGACATGCTCTCTGCCGGAAAAAACAGAGCACCGAGCATTGCCAGGATTGGCAAGAAAATGCGGGCCGCAAATCTAGGTCTTGATTCTCTTGTACTTCTTTTCATTCACAAAGAAATCGGGTTTCGACTGGTTCTCCCTGAAGAACACCCGCAGCTCCTCATCCGAATTGGGTACAACGTCTGACTTGAAATCCGGATTCACATCTCTCAGTATCAGATTGTCGTTGTCAATCATTTTGTACGAGTAATAGTAATGTTCCTCCCTGTCCGTAAGTTCTTCATCATCATAATACATGATGATATAATTAACTGTGCCCACTTTGGCAAAGCGACAGTCGTACATTTCATCCAATCCATCAACAGCTTTCTCTTCAGGTTTTGACAAAACAAATACTCTTACCCAGGCCTTATCCTGAGGATCTTCAAAATCCTGAACCAGAAGCACCCTGTTAGTCGAGTCGGTAATATTCAGCCATTTGCCAACCACCTTGGCATCATGGGCTTCCAGCATGGCACTGCCAAGTTCATACTCCGATTCAAACGGGCAACCCCAGAAGATTAAAAGGGTTGCCGGAACCAAAACCCAAAACAATAGCTTTTTCATCGTTTTTAGTTTTAAAGTTAACAAGAAAACCTTATA
>CAZJZF010000633.1:0-1823 GCA_964550385.1 uncultured Lentimicrobiaceae bacterium
ATTGAAAGCAAACAAAAATGCCAGAGCTGTTAAAAACCTAAACAGCGCTATGTCTCTGAATATGAGCTGTATTACCAGTGATGGGGAGGGTTTGTTTACCCCATGATCGGCTTTTATGGGATGTTGATGTAATCGTTCTGAAATATTCATACTATGTTTCAATGGTAGTGTTTTTCGAATGGGAATGCGTTTTAGTGGCCATTTGGGGCAAAGATAGAAGTTCGCAAACGAAATGTCATCAGCGGGAGGTTACGGAAAGCACCTGTATGGAATTACAGCTTCCCGAGGAATTACAGAGTTGGAGGAGGTAGCTTCCCGGGGGATGGTTCCATGGAAGGCTCAGTGGAGGCCTGGATCCTTCGAGAGAATACTCTTCCAGTATCTGACCCTGTTGGCTTACCACGCGTAACCTAAGCTGATCTCCGGGCAATTGACGCCACAGGATGTTAAGGGTCATATTGCAAACAACCGGATTGGGGAAGCAACTCAGGGAGTGCTCTTTTACGGAAAGGCTTTTTACGATATCTATAGTTTGATCGTCAAATAGTTGCATGGTAATACAATGCAAAGAGCCATCCCATCCGATGATGGAGTTGCAGTTGATGGTTTTGATCTGATGATTTGGCAGCAATTCATGATACACCGAATATGCGATGGTATCATGGGGATGATTGTATACAGGAAGTAAAAGTGAATTATTGAGGATCAGTGAGTTGGCATAAGTTTTCCAGTTATTGGCCATGGGCAGCCGGCGGATACGGTAGGGTTTGCCATGGGGTGCGGTAAGAGTGGACAGATACTGGTAGTTGTTTTCGAGGGTATCGTAGTTGGGTCCGGAACCGGGATCTACCGAAGCCACTACCAGGGTTGTGTCGTCGAGCAGTTTGATCTGCATATCGATATGTCCCCAGTAGTCGCTGTGTTGAGGCGAAACGGTAATTACCGTTTTGATTCCCATGAAGGTATCCAGGTCGTTCCTGATTTGCTGGGTGTTGTAGCCCGGGTTGTTGGTGTATAACCTGTTGGTAGTAAACAGGGTGTTGTTGCCATCCACCATGAAGTTTCCGCCGCACAGCACATAGGGGAGCTGGTAGCTGTCGATACCCCACAGGGTAGCCAGATTGGTGGGCAGGTTTTCATCGAGCCCGCTGTTGGCGAGGTCGTCGAAATCCATAAAGGCCACCCCTGAATCGGTCCAAACCGCCAGTGGGCCATGATCCCTGATCCACATCCGTTCGCAGGGCACATGTACAAAAGTAATATTCGCCAGAGGCACGCTGTCTGCCACCAGTTTGTTTCGCACGGTGTTCTCCTCACCCTGGTCGCGTACTACCATAATCACTTCTGCCTCAGTGCGACAGGCACGGATCAGCTCCGAATAAAGCGGCCAGATGTTCTGGTTGAAATCCCATTCAATCAGCACCGCTTTCGAACGGAAATACTCCGGTGGAGTATACGGGTTTTGGGGCACTTTGGGTTGTGCCGTGATGCTCAGGTGAATCGCTATCAGGCAGAAAAGCATAAAGAAGATTACAAATCTCATTGCTCAGGGTTGCATTTTTTTCAGATCAGTGTCAAAGATAGGTTTTTATTCCGGTTGCAGCCCACATGGAGGCACCGGCGGTATTAAGTCAGTCGATAGACATTTGGTTATGAGTTATAAGTTATGAGTTATGAATGGATTAACACCGGTTGGGGGGCATGTTTCAAGTTTCAAGTTTCTTGTTCCAGGTGAAGAATGCTGTTGGCTGTTGGCCGTTGGCTTTTGGCTTTTAGCTTTTGGCTTTTGGAATATTCCCTTAATGCCAATAGCTAACAGCCAA
>CAZJZF010000634.1:0-1822 GCA_964550385.1 uncultured Lentimicrobiaceae bacterium
CATAAGATTTTTTCATAATTTCATGTTTAATTTGCTATTTTGTACCTGACTAATTCATTAGAAAGAACAAATATAATTTAACTTTGCTAATCTGCAACGGTTTATCAGAAATATTTTCCACCAAATGGGTTCAAATTTCGTGTTCTTTCACCCTTGAAAAAAATCGATACCAGTAAACAGAAAAATTGACACTACATTGTTTTTAAGTGTTTTAAATTTAGTCAAGTTTTTAGTTAAATGTCAATGAATTGGTGTTTTGACTTTTTATTACTCAGATAGCTAAGCATGTGTTTGTATTCCCGCACGGTTTCATGAGCCCACGTGCTATTCTCAGATGTGGTTTGTGGTTGGTTATCAGGGGTTACACAGATCCCCGTGGTCGGCAAAGGAGTAGTACCTGTTTGTGGTGATAATGAGGTGATCGAGTACCTGTATCTCAAACTGAGCCAGTTGCTTCTGGATTCTGAGGGTGAGATCCTTGTCTGATTTACTTGGGATGGTATTCCCCGAAGGGTGGTTATGGGCAAGTATCACTCCACTTGAAAGGGTTTCGATGGCGTATTTGAGGATAAGCCTGCTATCTACCAGTGTTCCGGAGATCCCACCCTGGCTTATTTTGGCATAGTCGGTGATGATATTGGCACGGTTCAGAAACAGGGCAAAGAAGGATTCATAGATGTCAAGGCTATCGCCCATGAACTGTTTGATAAGCTCATAGGCAGCCTCAGATGACTTGCAGCTTAGAGGGATGTAAGGGGAAGGTTCCCTTACGAGCCGGATTCGGTTCAGATAACCATACTCGATGGTTTCCGGTGGGTAGGGTTCTGCTGTATGGGTATTCATAATCAAGTAGTTATTGTTAATAGGTTAACTCCATCCAACTCTTTACTTCTGGTTCTAAGTACTCCTCGGTAAAGAAGTTTCCTATGGCATGACTCTGATGCAAAATCTCCTGGGCATTCATCTTTCCGGGTTTAATGATATCGGTTGCCAGATTCATCAGATCCCATGCTGAAATATCCTGTTGCAGGACGTTTTCATGCTTCGTAAGGAGGTTTTTGGTAAAGGTGGATACCTGCCCTATGTTCAATGGAGCTATCAGCCTTGAGTCCAAATATGCTGATTTCACCGCCATCATAGCGAGTTTCCCCACTAATGATGGAACTGCTATCTGATGATCCAAGTACCGATCCCGTAAATGATTCACTACTGAAATGTCAGTATTTCTGAAATCCCCCATTTGGTAGGTCCAGTCGGAGATAATTTCAAGTAGTTTGGATAGAGGAACTGATCCTTTGCCATAGGTATATATAATGGTATCCCCGAAGATGGAGAGGTTTCCACACACCCATACATTCATACCATAGGCAATATCGATTCCCTGTTGGTGAAAGTTTATAGCTAACCCCGAACCATTTTCCTGGTCAGAGTACTCTGGTAGGGTGATTTTCCCGATTACCCTTCTGAGCAGGTGAGATTGAATACTTTTCTTTCCGTATTTGTCTTCCATGGCCGGAAGAATGGATACCCCTGGCATTACCTTATTCTTCGAGTCGGTAGCTGCGATTGGTTCAATCTGGTACTTTATATTTCGCTTCTCCATTAGGGAAGCAATCTCGCACCAAAGCTGATAATGGGTAATGCCGTTACACGGAGTGTTCCCCGTGTTGCATTCATCAACGGTGAGCCTGAGCTCATCCAGCTCCAGGTATTCTACCGTATTTTGTTGAAAATCAAGAATTCTGTTCATAATTAAGATTGAGGTTTTCGTTTATGGTATTTTTTAAATAAGGCTCAGAGGATTCACCATTTCGCAGATGAA
>CAZJZF010000635.1:0-1815 GCA_964550385.1 uncultured Lentimicrobiaceae bacterium
ATGAGAATCCCGAGGATATACTGAAACAGATGCTACAGGGCGTCCAACCCCAGGATGCATTCAGAGTAATCACAATTGCAGACCGGAAAGAAGCCATCAGGACTGCGGTAATGCTCGCATCCCAGAACGATCTGGTGCTGGTTGCGGGCAAAGGACATGAAAAGTATCAGGAGATTTCCGGTGTAAAATATCCGTTTGATGATATCCAGATTTTGAAAGAATTTCTTGACCAGAAAACAGAATAATAAACGACCTCCATAACCATGTTATACCATCTCTTCAGTTATCTTGACACAGCCTTCGACATCCCCGGTGCCGGGATGTTCAGTTACATCTCCTTCAGGGCAGCGATGTCGGTAATAACCTCCCTGGTTATAACCCTTTTATTTGGAAAGCGGATCATCAGCTTTCTGAACAAGATGCAGGTAGGTGAAACAGTGAGAGACCTTGGGCTGGAAGGGCAAATCCAAAAACAGGGCACCCCCACCATGGGAGGGGTTATCATCCTTTCGGCAATTTTGATTCCTACCCTTCTGTTTGCCAACCTAACCAATATTTATATCATTCTGATTCTGGCTGCAACGGTATGGCTGGGACTCATGGGGTTCCTTGATGACTACATCAAAGTCTTCAGAAAAAACAAAAAAGGGCTCGCCGGCAGGTTTAAGGTTATCGGACAACTGGTGCTCGGCATAGCTGTAGGGGTTACGATGCTGTATTCAGACAGCATTGTAATCAGAGAAAAAATCCATAATCCGGCTGAACAGGTAGTGAATGACCCGGGTAACACACGGGTTCAGGCTAGTCGCTATTTTCATCCGGAAGCGGTAAAATCCACCAAAACCACAATCCCGTTCATTAAAAACAACGAATTTGATTATGCCAGCCTCATCCGCTGGATCGGACCTGATTACAGAAGATGGGCCTGGATTGTATTTATCCCGATTGTCGTTTTCATCATCATTGCCGTATCAAACGGCACCAACCTTACCGATGGGCTCGATGGGCTCGCCACGGGCACCTCAGCGGTCTCTGCCGGCACGCTTGGGATTCTGGCGTGGGTGTCGGGCAACTTTATATTTGCCAACTACCTCAATATCATGTATCTGCCCGCTACCGGCGAGCTTACAATCTTCATCAGCGCCTTTGTTGGAGCCTGCATTGGATTCCTTTGGTATAATGCCTATCCTGCACAGGTTTTCATGGGGGATACCGGTAGCCTTGCCATAGGCGGAGTGATCGCAGTACTGGCTATTATGCTGCGGAAAGAGTTTCTGATACCCATCCTGTGCGGCATTTTCCTGATCGAAAACCTTTCAGTGGTAATGCAGGTAACCTGGTTCAAATACACAAAGAAAAGATTTGGAGAAGGGAAGCGCATTTTCAAAATGGCACCTCTTCACCATCATTTTCAAAAAGCGGGATACCACGAATCGAAAATTGTGATGCGTTTTATCATTGTGAGCGTTATGCTGGCAATTCTCTCCATTATAACCCTTAAAATCAGATAGTAATGCCAAGGGTAGTAATACTGGGAGGTGGCGAAAGCGGTGCAGGATCAGCGATCCTGGCTGCACAGAAAAATTTCGATGTCTTTCTGTCTGACAGCGGCGTTCTGAAAGACTGCTATCGTGAAATGCTACTAAACTGTGGGATCGGATTCGAAGAGGGGGGACATACCGAATCTTTGATCATGAATGCCACAGAGGTCATAAAAAGCCCTGGCATTCCTGATTCCGCTCCGATGGTTCAAAAACTGCTGAAGAGAGGGATATCGGTAATCAGCGAACTTGAGTTTGCGGCACGATACACCCA
>CAZJZF010000636.1:0-1796 GCA_964550385.1 uncultured Lentimicrobiaceae bacterium
TTCTAATTTCTAATTTCTAATTTCTAATTTCTAATTTCTAATTTCTAATTTCTAATTTTCACAAATCCAGCTCCATCTGTATCCCCTGCTCCTTATCCATACTCACAGAAGTAGTGCCGCTACCAGTTGATTTCGATGGTCTTCCCCTTTTGGATTTGGGCTTTTCGGGAACCGCCGGCGCCTCCTCTTCAGGATGAACGACCTCTTCTTCGTCAGATCCGATTGTTGGCTCCTCTTCAGCAACCAATTCCTGAGGTTCATCAAACTCCTCATTTTCCATTACAGACTGATCATCAAATGTTTCTGTGTCTGTATCCAGGAATTCTGTTAGGCCATTTTGCTCCTCCGGATTCTCAGTTTCGATGTCTGGTGTCAATTCCAGAGAAGCCACCGGGAACCATTCCACTTCGGCCACCTGCAATTTGCTGATACGCTTTCCACGGGCACTGATGCTTTTAACGGCAATAAACTCCTCGGCACGCAGATTTTCTTCCGGTCTGGCCTTTGAACTTCCATCCACCGCAAAGAGCACTTTGATATCCACCTGCTCACCGATAAACCAGCTGATGAGCGATGAACCTTCCCCTCCGGTAAACGACTGCCGCTTTTCGGTAGGTTCAAAAGAAAACCTTTTCATATAGGGGAAACCACTCTCAGGCTCCACGTAAATAACGTTGCAGATATCACCGGCCTGGAATTTTCGTAAATGAATCAGGTCATCGTCGAAATGGGTTGACAAATCGTAGCCATACAAACGGTAATCACCATTTTCGTAAAGTGCCAGTATCTTTTCATCCTGCCTGAAAGCTCCCAGATACACCCCGCGCTGGTCGTGGTTCAGTCGCCTTACCGTATCATCATACCATACATTCACTGCCCCAAGGGTCGAGATTCCATCCTCCTTCTTTACAATACTTTTAATGGAGTATTTTGACAAAACATTTCCCATCGATCCACGCCCCTTGATGGTGATGGTTTTGAAATCGAACTCGAAGTTGAGCTTCCGCAACCGGGCTTTTGGACGCAGCAGCACCTTCACCACCTCGGCTTCCCCATTGGGATTGGCAGTAAAATAGAGAATCCTGGTTCCCGCAGTGCCTCGGGTAAGGTTGTATTCCTTGTCGCGGGTGACCCCGGTAACCGCAAACCTTTTAACATAATTGGCACCACTACTGCCATCGCGATACACCAGATTGTAGATGGTTCTTTCGTCGTTTCGCTTAAAAATATCGATATGTATAATATCTTTTCCGACAAAAACCTTATCAGCAACTTTGGTTACCAAACAACTGCCATCCCTTCGGAACACAATCAGGTCATCGATATCGGAACATTCACATACAAATTCAGCCTTCTTGAGACCCATGCCGGCAAATCCCTCCTCACGGTCGACGTACAGGCGGGCATTGGCAACCGCAACACTGGTAGCCTCGATGTTTTCGAAATTCCTGATTTCTGTTTGCCTTTCCTTTCCTGTGCCATATTTATGCAGCAGCTTTTCAAACCATGCGATAGCATAATCGGTCAGGTGTGCCAGGTGCTCCTGCACCTCCACCATGTCCTCTTCAATGGATTGGATCACCTCATCGGCTTTGAACGCATCAAACTTTGAAATTCGCTTGATTTTGATCTCTGTAAGCCTGAGGATATCATCACGGGTAATCTCGCGCCGGAAAAGCTTCTTGTAGGGTTGCAGCCCCAGGTCAATGGCTTCAATCACTGCCTCCCATGTTGTACACTCCTCAATATCACGATAGATACGTTTTTCGATGAAGATTTTTTCCAATGAAGAGAAA
>CAZJZF010000637.1:0-1789 GCA_964550385.1 uncultured Lentimicrobiaceae bacterium
AACCGGAAAAGCAGTTTTTATTGATGATATCCCCGAACCGGAAGGCATGCTTCATGGGTATGTGCTCACTTCTGTCATTGCAAAAGGCCGTATTCTGTTTAGAGATGTTGAAGAAGCTCGAAATCTTCCAGGTGTTTATGCCATTCTTACAGCAAAAGACATTCCCGGGAAAAACCAGTCGGGGCCGGTGGTACATGATGAACCCTGCCTTGCAGACGGAGAGGTAAGCTGCATCGGGCAGGCTATTTGCCTGCTGGCAGCAGAATCCATTGATACAGCGCGTCAGGCTGGCCGGCTTATCCGTTATGCTGTTGAAGAAGAAACTCCGATCCTGGATATCCGGGCAGCCATTGAACAGGATTCCTTTTTTGGTCCGGAACGCATCATCAGCCGGGGTGATCCTGAAGCATGCTTTCAGCACTGCATGTACACCCTTGCCGGGGAACTGGAAACCGGGGCCCAGGAGCATTGGTATCTCGAAACCCAGGCAAGCCTGTGTATTCCGGGAGAAAACACGGAAATGGCGGTTTACAGTTCAACCCAACATCCTTCCGAAACCCAGGCTATTGTTGCAGAAGTCCTGGGCGTTGGCAGAAACCAGGTAACGGTGGAAGTGAAACGGATGGGTGGCGGGTTTGGTGGAAAAGAAACCCAGGCGAACCCGGTTGCTGCATGGGCAGCCCTGCTGGCAAGAGCTACAGGCCGGCCGGTAAAGATAAGGCTTAGCCGTGATGAGGACCAGGTCAGCACTGGAAAGCGACACCCTTTCCTTGCAAAGTTCAGGGCAGGATTTGATCAGGAAGGCCATCTGCTGGCAACCAACATCCAATTATTCAGCAATGGGGGGTATGCTACTGATCTGAGCTGGGCTATCATGGAACGTGCCCTTTTCCATGTCGACAATGCTTATTATGTGCCGAATCTCCGGGTTTCCGGAAGGGTGTGCAGGACCAATCTTCCCTCAAATACTGCCTTCAGGGGATTTGGCGGTCCGCAGGGCATGGCTGTGATGGAACATATCATGGATGGGATATCCCGTACCCTGGAAATCGACAGTGCAACTATCCGGCAGCGCAACTTCTACACTACAGGAGAAAAAGCCCTCACTCATTACGGCAAAGTTGTTGAAAACAACCGCCTCCAGGTACTCTATGAAAACATCATGCTCTCCTCGGATTACCTGCAACGAAGAGCTGAAACTCAAAAATTCAACCAGGAGCATGAATTTGTAAAAAGAGGAATGGCGCTGACACCGGTTAAATTCGGAATTTCATTCACTACCAGTTTTCTGAACCAGGCTGGTGCATTGGTGAATATTTACCAGGACGGGACCGTTAGCATTAATCATGGTGGAACGGAGATGGGACAAGGCCTGCACACTAAGATGCTGCAGGTTGCAATGAAGGAATTGGGAATATCTGCAAAATTCGTGAGAGTTGAAGCAACAAATACCGCCAGGATTCCCAACACTTCCGCAACAGCTGCTTCATCCGGAAGCGACCTGAACGGCATGGCAGTTAAAGCAGCCATTGATGAACTAAAACAGCGGCTTGCCCATGTTGCAGCCCGGATAATCACAGATGCTGCAGGCCATCCGGTTCTGCCCGATACCATCCGGTTTGCTGATAACCAGGTTTTTTCATCATCTGCAGAAGGCTTTAGAATTCCCTTTCATGAACTGGCAGGAAAAGCCTATCTGAGCCAGACCAGCCTCAGTTCAACCGGCTTTTACCGCACACCCGGGATATCCTTTGACAAAGAAAAAGGCAGGGGAAACCCTTTCTACTAT
>CAZJZF010000638.1:0-1787 GCA_964550385.1 uncultured Lentimicrobiaceae bacterium
GGGCCTTTGTCCTGATTCATACCGCAGTTTCAGAAGGGTATTCGTCCCTTTTTCTTTCAGAACAGCACTTCCCCAATCCGTATAGAACGAGGTAACACCTATCGAAAACTTCGGCAGGATGACAATATGTGGTTTTTCAATCCGGTACACCAACCCTAAATAGCCCCGCTGAATGGTACCCCCGGAAAAATCAGACTGACTATAGGCTGCGCCGGAACCCACCGTTACGAAATAGGAATCCCCGTATTCAAGTTCTACTTCATTAGCAAATTTCTCTGCCCGTCCCGACAGCTTTCCCGAATATCCGGGCTGAAAGGAGAATTCAAGTCCCCAGGTTGAGTTAAAGAAATATCCTCCTGCAATGAGCTGTCCATACCAGGAATAATCATCATATTCAAGCAGGTAATCCGTGATCTCTCCGGTCAACAGTTTTGTTACAGGAAGATTAACCCCGGCGGCCGGCCTGAGGTACCATTTTGAATATATGGGTGAGTTCTCCTGAGCAATCAGAACATGATGAAGGTTCAGGAAGAACAATGCTATGATCAGCTTCTTCATCCGTTCAGGCTTATGATTTTTGTTTGGGCTATCAATACTCTTTTATCTGATAACTCAACGGATACCGTAAACTGATGCTGCCCCTCAACCCCGGGAGGTGTCATCAGCAGCAAGTCAAACTCGTGCTTCAGATATTCCAATGCATAGGATCGATTCTGGATTTTTCCTATATATTCTTCAATTCCCATAAATTCCCCATACTGATAAACAAAAAAGTATTCAGAAACATCGGTTCCGGCTGCATGCGTTGAATCAAAAATAAAAGTCGTATGTATCTTTACAGAAACGATACTGTCCTTTGGCAGATATTCCTGTTCTGGCGGGCATTTACAATCAAAAGCATAAGCTGACCGGAATAAAGAGACACTCTTGGTTTCTGCCTTGCACACATTCTCACTCCTGCCGACGGAGACCCTGATACCAAAGGCTTCTTTTGGAATCATCGCTGATTGGGAAATCACAGGCTCTTCACCGCTGTTGTCCAGATTATTTACTGCCAGGCTGCAATTCGTATAATTGAGGTAGGTGGTTTCCGGACAATCGCAGCAGGAGGTGATCAGCTCGATCATGAAAGGAAGGAGAAGAATTGCTATTACTTTGAATATCTTATTCATTATTTCATCTGGTTTGAAAATAGCCGGAAGTATCCATGGAACAGAACAAGTGATGAATTTCAAAGGCACCAAGCTATACTTCGGCTGAACAGGTTTGCAAAATGTATAGTTCGGGAAAGGCTCTGTAGAAATAATACACACTACAAATTAATACACCTGAAGGGGCTTTTACCCTATACAAACAGGAAAAAAATCCGGGAGTGAACCCCACAACCCGGGAAAAAGGACAGGCGATCATTTCAGGGAGGCAACCACCGGCTTGCTCTCCTGTCCCGCTTTGTTTCTGCAGGTAATGGAATAAACGGCCTGCGAATCAGCTGATGTTAAAGCGATTTCCAGTTCACTGACATGCGGGGGAAGGCTGGCAACTTGTTCAGGTGCACTTCCTGGCAGCTGCCGGTAAACAACATAGGAGTCCATTCCTTCGAAAACCATCGGGACCCATTCCAGCCGGAGGGATTCCCTGTTTTGCTTCTGTATTGCCTCCACCGGGGGCTGCAACCCATTGAATGAAACACTGATATGAACGGGCTGTGATTTCAGTTTCCGGATACTGTCCACAGCGCGGATTGCATAGGTATATACCATCCCCTCGCTGACCGTGCTGTCGGTGCT
>CAZJZF010000639.1:0-1781 GCA_964550385.1 uncultured Lentimicrobiaceae bacterium
CAACTTGTTTTCTCCAACGCGAAGCAGCGGTTTAGCATCTGCTTTCCAGGTACGGAACATATTGTCGGTTTCCAGCAAAAGCACCCCATTCAGGTACACCCGGGCATAGGTATCCAGTCCTTCGAACACCAGATCAGCCCGGTAGCTCCACAGAACCGTCAGTGGTGCATCAAAGGTGAGACTGTACTGCCACTCCTTTTCTGCAACCCATTGAAAGGCTTTCTCATTGGTGCCAATGAATGGATCGGGAATGAGCCCTTCCTGCAACAAATCGGTGTGGACACAGCCAGGCACCGTGGCAGCAATCCATTTCCCTTTGGCCGTCCGGAGCTTCCAGCCGGAATTAAGCAGCTCGGTTACCTCTCCCGATGACGTCGAATGAAGACTTAGGAGACATATAATCAATATATTATATCTAATTAAGAATCTCATACCAATTGAGCTTTCGTGTTGATTATTTATTGAGGATAGCTATCACTTTTCTGATGATGTCCGGATCGGTGAATTTGTGTCGGTAATCGCTGTGCAGTCCCGAGGCATTAAGGGCAGCGCCATTGGAGGGAAGAAGATGATTGGGATAATCCTTTCTTCCGGAGAGGTGAAAAATATTACAACCGGTTTTTTCTCTGATTTCCAATATATTATAAGGGGATATGCCACCTCCGGCCATAATCCGGATTCTGTCGCCGGCCTTTTGCTCCAGGGTTTCCAGCATGGGAGCTCCCTCCAGTGCCGAGACTGCTCCGCCGGAAGTTAGGATGGTATCGGCACCCAGGCCTATGATCACTTCCAACGCTCTCAACGGGTCAGCACAAAAATCGAATGCACGGTGAAAGGTCCATGGTTTGCCTGAGGCTGGCACCAATAGGGCTTTCATTGCATTGATATCAACTTCCCCATCAGATGTAAGGGCTCCCAGCACGAAACCTTCCACACCCAGTTCACACATCATCAGGATGTCGGTTTGCATGGCTTCGATCTCTTCCGGGGTGAAGGTAAAATCACCCGGACGGGGACGAATCAGCACCCTGATAGGAATATCAGCAATCTTCACCGCCTGTTGCACCAGGCCAACCGATGGGGTAATACCACCTTCAGCCAGACCAGAGCACAATTCGATCCTGTGTGCTCCCGAATCTGCGGCAGCCTTAACCGATATGAGATCGGCAGCACACACTTCCACCCGGAAATCTTTCTGCTTCAATGGTATGGACATTTGCTAAGCCTCTTTGTTAATCTCCTTCAGAATCTCCTGCACATCGGCTTCGGTGGCGGTAAGTTTCTCGCGGCATATTTTTATCAGCACAGAAGCCCTCTTTACTTTGGCAGCCAGCTGATCCACATCCACCGACTCCGATTCGATCTCACGAACAATGCGTTCCAGTTCTGCAAAGGCTTCCTGATAGCCCGGCAATTTTTCTTTGGTCATAATCCTATTATTTTCTGATTTTATCGATTTTCGATTCAATAATACCCTGATACAGTGTTATTTCAATATTATCACCTAAAGTAACTTCCGATGCATTCCGAAGCGCTTTCCCGTGGTGTCTGGCAATGCTGTAACCCCTTTCCAATACATTTTTCGGGTCGAGCAAATGGAGCTGACGTGCCAAACCATCCACCTGGTTCCGGCGGGATGCCAACACCTTCATTGCACCTTTGGGGATCCATTCACCGGTTTGCACCAGTTTCCCCTTCAACCCTGCCATTTTTTGCAACGGGCCAAAGGTAGCTCTGGCAGCCATCTGACGTAATACCGACAGCCGCTGCCGGGTAAAGGA
>CAZJZF010000640.1:0-1779 GCA_964550385.1 uncultured Lentimicrobiaceae bacterium
TAAGCTCCCGGATCATCGAAACGAAAAAAATCCTATGAAAAGAAGTATAAATTCTGGCATTTTTCCGGTTCTGATGATTTTGTTGATTTTTTGTTTGGGGTGTAAAAAGGAAAATCGAACTTCAGCATTGCCTGTTGTGACAACCATGGAAGTGCAGAATAATTCTCCTACCACAGCCTCAAGTGGCGGAATAATTACCAGCGACGGAGGTTCTTCAATCCTTACTTCTGGAGTGTGCTGGAGTATAAACAACCCTCCAACGATTGAAGACAGTATATCAGTGGATGCGGCAGTTAATGACAGTTTTAATAGTATGATTACAGGCCTCACCCCATATGCAATGTATTACGTGAGAGCATATGCAACCAACATCAATGGAACCGGATATGGGGCGGTTATTCCCCGTTTTAAACCAGACAGTATCTATGCAGGTGTGGTTGATTCATCAATCATTTACAAGGAATTTTCAAACCCAATTACTTTAAATCCCATAATGGACAGCAACATGTGGGTTGCCGAGGCAATGAATACCATCAGACTATCATTTGATAGCGATTCAATGGAATTATATGTGTACCTTAAAGTAATCAATCCAGACTCTCTTCAGGTGATTAAAAATTCAGAAACCTTTATACACTGCCGGTTGGACATTGCCTCACGTGATACCATAAGTTTTCATATTTCCCACCAATCCTATTATGTCGGACAAGGTCACTTCGTCTCTTTCCCGTTTGTGTCGGCATTTCTATACCACGATACATTAAGGAACGACTCAAACTGGCCAACCTTTCACCCGGGAGTGAATTTGTACTGGAATTCGATATGGGATTATCCTGTAAATATACCGGGACCAATATCCGGATACGATGGTGGACCATGGTATATATCAGGCCCTCCCATCAGGTATATCGGGTTTAAATTCAAGGGAAGGTTGGGCTGGATTAAAGTAAATATTTCTGATGTTAATAACCCTGAATTTCTTGGTTACGCAATTCAGAAATAGCAGAAACTTCTGATCTGAGGAATACTGAGCTTGAGCAGGCTCATTCCACCACCGAAAATTTCTTCATTGCCTTGTGCTCCAATCCTGAGCATTCCATCAGATAGGTGCCTTCGGAAAGGTTCAATGCTGAAATATCGAGGGTTGATGAGCCTTCTCCCTGGTACAGGATTCTTCCCGAAAGATCGGAAAGGGTAACCGAAAAATCCAGCATATCGGTTTGAATATGAAGGATTCCGGAGCGACGGACAGGCACCGGGTGGAGGGTTAGCACTGGTTTAATGCTGGGTTGATGCTCCTTTTCGCCTACTACGATGGGTCCGGGATAACACTGGCTGCAGGATCGGAAGTAGTCCCGCTGAAACATCTTCCACTCTGGCCCCTGACCTTTGCCGATGGCAATGGCATACCCTCTGCCGTAGTTGGTCTGGAAGTTCGGGTAATCGGTTCTGCCCCCCTGGATGAAGAGGTCGAGGGTGTCGTCGTGGTCGAAGTCGGCAATTACCGGAGCATGGTCAATCTCAAAGTCGGAACCATAGTGGGCTTTCAGATCAATGTTCCATAACATGCTGCCGGTAAACCCATTGAGGGCATACACACTGCCGTTGGAGGAGCCAAAGATCACTTCGGGTACGGTATCGTTGGTGATATCGGCCAATACCACACCCCTGAAGGCGTTGCCATAGCCCGGGATGTTGAACTGCCACAGGAAGTTACCGGAATTTGACAGGGCAATCACTTTGAAATAGCTGTTGATGATCACCTCGCAAAACCCATCG
>CAZJZF010000641.1:0-1778 GCA_964550385.1 uncultured Lentimicrobiaceae bacterium
AAACAGGAGCTGGGGATCGACCCGGAGATGATTCTGAATCTTCTCAATCCTTACAGTATTCTCGGGTTTATACTGGGAGGTGCTGTAATATACTGGTTTACAGGTGCATCCATTCAGGCGGTTACTACAGGTGCCTATCGCACGGTCGAGTACATCAAAAAGAACATCAACCTGGATCCAAACGGTGAGAAGAGAGCTTCCATCGAAAAGTCAAAACAAGTAGTTGAAATTTGCACCCAATATGCGCAGAAAGGGATGATTCACATCTTCATCGCCATATTCTCTTTTGCCATGGCATTTGCCCTGATATCGGCTCCCGGAGCCTTCACTTCCGCTGCTGAAGGAACACTGGCTTACAATGCTCCTGTCTCTCTTTTTGTCAGCTATCTGATTTCCATTGCCATATTTGGCCTCTTCCAGGCGATTTTTATGCCCAACGCCGGTGGAGCCTGGGATAATGCAAAGAAGGTGGTTGAGGTGGACCTGCGGGAAAAAGGGACGGATCTTCACGATGCAACGATTGTTGGAGATACTGTGGGAGATCCGTTCAAGGATACCAGCTCTGTTTCGCTAAATCCTATCATCAAGTTTACGACCCTTTTTGGACTGCTGGCAATGGAAATTGCCATTGCCCCTGCATTTCGTTCGGTTGCACCCTATGTAGGCATTGGTTTCTTCATTGTGGCCTTGATCTTTGTGTACAGATCATTTTACAGGATGCTCATCAAGGAAAAATAGGCTTTTTTAACAATTTTCAACAGAAGGGGGATAACGCGGGTATCCCCCTTTTTTTTACCTTTGCCCCTTGTTTCTAAAACCAAAATCCATTGATATGATTACCGATAACTTCACCGAAAGGCACAACGGACCCAGAAAAAGCGAAACACAGAAAATGCTTGGCGTAATTGGGGCAGGAAGCCTGCAGCAACTCATCGACGAAACCATTCCTGCTACCATCAGGCTGGAGAAACCTCTTGATATCCCTGCCGGCATTAACGAGTACGAGCTTATTCAGCATCTCCGGGAGCTGGGTGCCAAAAACCAGCTGTGGAAGACTTTCATCGGTCTGGGCTATTACAACACCATTACCCCATCTGTTGTGGTGCGCAATGTTCTCGAAAACCCGGGTTGGTACACTTCCTATACCCCCTATCAGGCAGAAATCAGCCAGGGGCGGCTTGAAGCCCTGCTGAATTACCAGACGATGGTTTGTGATCTTACCGGAATGCCCATGGCCAATGCTTCGCTCCTCGACGAGGCCACTGCTGCAGCCGAAGCAATGATTATGGCTTTCAACGCCCGTTCAAGAAACAAGGTGAAAAGTGGTGCCTCGAAATTCTTTGTGGACAACAACGTGTTTGCCCATACCATTGATGTGATGCATACCAGGGCAGTGCCATTGGGTATCGAGCTGGTGAAAGGGGATTTCAGGAATCCGCCCTTAGATGAAACCTTCTTTGGCGCCCTGGTACAATACCCGGATCAATACGGACATATCAATGACTTCACCGAATTTGCTGAAACTGCCCACCGCAGTGAATTGCTCATTGCTGTTGCAGCCGATTTGCTCAGTCTTACCATGCTGACTCCTCCGGGCGAATGGGGAGCCGATGTGGTAGTGGGTACTACCCAGCGTTTTGGTATCCCACTGGGTTATGGCGGTCCGCATGCAGCCTACTTCGCTACCCGTGAAGATTATAAAAGGTACATGCCCGGTCGTATCATTGGTGTTTCTGTTGATGCTGATGGAAACCGAGCCCTCAGGATGGCACTCCAGA
>CAZJZF010000642.1:0-1777 GCA_964550385.1 uncultured Lentimicrobiaceae bacterium
GCTCCCCACCCACGGGATCACTGAAGGTAATCCCTAAATTTCCAGCCCGCAAGCAATCCTGTATTCAAAAATAGGCTGACAGAGAAAGAGTTGGGTTAATTCTTAAGAAAATATCCTAATCAATCATTTTTTTTATATATTTATTTGTTTTGATTTAAACCTTTTCCGTTTTGATAGTCTTAGAATTTGTGCAGCGATGAACCGGTGAGGTAGATTTTGACAATCTGATTCTCAAAGCGATCAAATTCTAATCCTATACCCACGATGAAATATTACCGTCTTACCCTCATCTTGTTGATCCAGCTAATGCTGGCAGCAAATCTGGTGGCACAGACCACCATTTCCTTAACCTTTACCGCCAGTACCGACTCACTTCATCAGCCACTTGACAGTGTTCTGGTTGAGAATCTTACCCAGGGAGGCGATACCGTTTTATATTACCCGGATACATTGCTGGTGCTGGATCACAGCATTGATGTGACGGATCCCTTTTTGAATCAAAATGGAAGCCTGGCTCTGTACCCTTCGGTTCCTAATCCCTTCAGTGAACACACAACAGCCCGGTTCTTCCTGCCGGAAAATACAATGGTTACCTTTCGTGTGTATGACCTGTTGGGCAGGGAGTTAACCCAACTCCATCATGCGCTGCCGGAGGGGGAACACACATATACTTTCTATCCCGGTAGTGAGCGGTATTATCTGCTGGTAGTTGAAACTCCCTTGGATATTCGGGCGCAAAAGCTGATCAACCTGGGAGGCGGGGGTATTTTGCGATTGGAGCATGCCGGATCTCAACAGGGCCTTTCCGGACTTCGGATGGGAAGATCTGTTTTCCCCTGGGTTCCGGGGGATCAGCTTCAGTTCACCGGATATGTTACCCTTAATGGAAATATTCCAGCATCCGATACCATTGCAGATAATCCGATGGGATCCACATTGTATACCTTCCATTTTTCAGCTCCTGCGCCGGTGTTCCCTCCCGGATTTGTGCATTGTGATCCAGCGAACCCAACTGCCATTGTTGATGTTACCAATCCCACAACCGGCCATACCTGGATGGATCGCAACCTGGGCGCCTCCCAGGTGGCTGCCAGCTATGCCGATCCTCTGGCCTATGGCGATCTTTACCAATGGGGGCGCTTTGCCGACGGACATCAGTGCCGCAATTCACAGACCACCAGTACAATAAGCACAACTGACCAGCCAGGACATGGCAATTTTATCGTAAATGGCAGTAATTGGCGCAATCCACCCAACCATTTCCTGTGGCAGGGTGTTCACGGGGTAAATAACCCTTGTCCTTCAGGCTACCGGTTGCCTACCGAAGCAGAGTTGAGTGCAGAAAAGCTTAGCTGGAGCAGCAACACAACTGCTGGTGCTTTTGCTTCACCTCTGAAACTGACGGCTGCTGGTTACCGCGATATGGATTTTGGTTTGATCAGCGGTGTTGGTGCTGCCGGACAATACTGGAGCAGTTCTATTCAGATGGGCAACACCAATGGTTCCTATAATGTAAGTTTTGGCAGTAATGGCACACCCAGCTTGATGCGTGGAAATGGTTTTTCGGTTCGCTGTATCCGTGATTTTTCCACGCCGGCACTACCGTTTAAGCCCTCACCGATCATAGGGCCCCTCAACC
Organism: uncultured Lentimicrobiaceae bacterium; assembly: GCA_964550385.1. GTDB lineage: Bacteria > Bacteroidota > Bacteroidia > Bacteroidales > SKPS01 > SKPS01. Next base: position 1,640 of record CAZJZF010000642.1, read on the forward strand.
CGTGTGGTTATGCAACCGGGTTGAACTACCATGTCGCACCGGTACAGGGCGTAAGCTATTCGTGGAGTGTTCCCGCCGGCTGGATCATCACAGCAGGTCAGGGTACCCATACCATTACCGTCACCGCCGGACTGACAC
>CAZJZF010000643.1:0-1776 GCA_964550385.1 uncultured Lentimicrobiaceae bacterium
GGATCTACCACCATTCCAATTGTGCCTCCTGTATAAATTACCAAAATAGCTGAAGGATCATTCATGTGGTGAGATTTTGAAAGACTTTACACGCATTGGCTGTGGTAACATCGGCCACGGAAGTTACCGGCATCCCCCAGATTCCTCCAAGCGACTCTGCCACGTAGGGAAGATACGCCGGCTCATTCCTTTTACCCCTGAACGGGTCAGGTGCCAGAAATGGGGCATCTGTTTCCAGTACCACAAACTCCGGAGAAACATCCTTTAAAACCTCCCGCAGGCGGTTTTTCTTAAAAGTCACCACACCACCTATGCCCAAATAAAAACCTTTGCGTATTGCATATTCAGCCTCTTCTCTCCCTCCTGAAAAACAGTGAAAAACACCTCTAAACCCAACATTTCCGAAAGCATCCAATACCTCGAAAACCTCCTTAAAGGCGTCGCGGATATGCACCGACACTGGCAAACCCGAATCAAGCGACCAGCGGAGTTGCTGTGAAAAAGCCAGCTTTTGTTCCTCCAGCCTGGTTTTATCCCAGTATAGGTCGATGCCGCATTCACCGATACCGACAATACTCCGGGATTTCATAAGATTTTCTGCCAAAACCAATTGCTCCTGCCAGTCATCGTTAACAGAGGAGGGATGGAGTCCGGCCAATGCGTGGCACATTTCAGGCCACCTGCGGGTCATTTCCAGCATCGACAAAAGGCTGTCCCTGTCGATATTGGGTAAAATGCAATGCTTTACGCCCGCCAATTCCGCACGCTGTATCATGGCCTCCCGGTCTGCATCAAACTCCCCCAGATATAAATGGGTATGTGTATCAATAAAAATCATTGGACAAAAGTATCTATTTCGCGATCATTTTCTATATTTGTTCTTTGAGAAACCAAAACCCAAATGTTATGAAAAAGCCCTTGTTGTTTTTGATTATGACCATGATGGCCGTTTCTTTCTTCTCCTGTGGCAAATATGAAGATGGGCCAGCCGTAAGCCTTTTAACCAAAAAGCAAAGGCTCGACGGAGAATGGAGCCTGGTTCTGGTGCTCAACAACGGAGTTGATGTAACCACCTTTTACCCCACCGATCATGGATACATTTTCGACAAAAACGGCAGTTACAAGAAAATTTCCAATGGAGTTGAAACTACCGGTACCTGGGAATTCAATTCCGACAAAACCGAGATCCTGGTCACAGCCGAAAATTCACCTGATGCAGATGCCTACGAAGTTTTAAGACTGAAAAACAAGCATTTCTGGTGGAAGCGCACCATTGTTTCAGGCAGTCAGACCGATGTGATAGAAGAGCATTACGAAGCAAAGTAATAACAAAGGATTACTTTGCATTTGTATGCCTGATTTAAAACTGCTGGTCGTACGATTCAGCTCCATTGGGGATATTGTCCTGACTACTCCGGTAGTGAGGTGCCTGAAGCAGCAGCTTGGGTGCGAGCTCCACTATCTGACCTTTCGCCGGTTCAGGGCTGTGCTGGAATATAACCCTTACATCGACCGGCTCATCACGATCGACAATTCCATCAGTGAAGTATTGAAAATACTGAGACAGGAGCGGTACGACCTGATCATCGACCTGCATCACAATATACGTACTTTCAGCCTAAAAACCAAATTGTTAAGGCCTAATATTGCTTTCCGGAAACTTAACCCCAGGAAGTTGTTATTTACCAGTTTTCGGATAAATATCCTGCCAGAGGTACATATAGTTGATCGCTATATGCATACAGTAAAACATCTGGGAGTCACATACGACGATGC
>CAZJZF010000644.1:0-1769 GCA_964550385.1 uncultured Lentimicrobiaceae bacterium
AGCCCATACGCCCCGGTTAAATATGCGGGGTTACCTGTCTAAAGACCAACCCCGACTTCAACCACCGATCTCGGAATTGCAGACCGAGGTAGGCTTGACGGAATTTTTCGGGAAACCTGGTTTGATGTTGATGGATTAAGGCCCTTACCCACCGATGAAATCTTCCTGCCTGATGAGGGAGTTCTTGCCCCCAAAAAAAATCTCAACAGTGGGTTGGGGGAACACTGGTGGGAACAATCCCAATTGATAGATGAATACGATAACTGAATAACTGTTACTTATGTAGTATAGTTGCGATCCCCGACAGGATTCGAACCTGTGACCCACAGCTTAGAAGGTTGTTGCTCTATCCAATTGAGCTACGGGATCGAAAACGGATGAAAAAGTAAAAAACATTCTTGTATTACCCATGGCTGTCCGACTAAACAACACTGCTACTGCATAAAAGAATTCTTGAATATTAGAACGCTTGAACATTAAGTCCACCCCGAAATATGCATAACAATAAAACTGCCACAAAGGCTGTAAGACACAAAGAATCACTATTGCTTAAATATCTATAATTTAGAATTTAATTGTCTTCGTGTCTTTGAGTCTTCGTGGCATAAAAAACCCATTTCGCAGCGGACTCATAGTTCAAACCGTAAACATCCATTTGCATCGGATTAACTACAATTCACCCCGCTCAAACTTTTCAATCATCTCCCCGGCAATACTCAGAGCCGGAGGGTGATTCGGCAACTCACCTCTTCTGAACCATGCTGCGTCGGCAAGTTCTTTAGTGTCAATGTTCAACGGTTGCCCGTCATCCGCTTCCGCAGTAAATCCAATCATCATCGATCCCGACAGAGGCCAGGGCTGACTGCCGTAATACCGGATATTCCACACATCGAGTCCGACTTCCTCCTTCACTTCACGAATCAATGCCTCCTCTAGCGACTCACCTACATCGGCATATCCGGCAATTAATGAATACCAGGCACCCGGAAAATCGGAACCTCTCGCCAGAAGGATCCGGTCGCCGCAAACGATGGCTACAATTATGGCCGGTGAAATCTTCGGGTATTCCGTAGCACCACAGTCCGGACAAACCAAAGCCCTTTCGTCGGGTTTGTGGCAGGTACCCGTGCCGCAGTGCCCGCAGTGGCGGTTTGCAAGATACCAGTCTCTGAGATGGAGACCCGCCATACATGCCCACGCAATCTCCTTCTGCCAGGTGGTCCGGAAGAAGTGGATGTCTTTAAGAACGTAATCATTGCCGGGAATTTCAGGCAGATCCCAGATCAGGAAACAGGAAGTTTCATCAAGGGTAAACAAAAATATACCATCGTTTTCTGTGGAAATCTCAGGAAAATCCTTCCTTCGTGGAAGCTCAGCTTCTGGTCCATTGATCTTTAAAAGGACTGTTTTATCCTGATAATAAAGCATATAATCATTTTCTGCCGGTTTTATTCCCGGAAGATAATGGTTGTTGAAACGATGGGGATGTATCTCCTGGATCATCATAAAGACAGAATGTTCAATCCGTAATAATGCAGAAAATCAGGAAGGCAAAGTTCGCATTTATCAGTATATTCGTGCCTTAAAAGTATGCTCAATTTCTGAAAACTGAAACTGAATACCGGATACAGACTCATCTCATCAGATCGATATGAAACTCCTCGGAAACCTTCTGTGGCTGATTTTTGGCGGACTGGTTACCGCCATCGAATACTTTGTTAGCAGTATCCTTTTGATGATCACCATCATAGGCATCCCTTTCGGAGTGC
>CAZJZF010000645.1:0-1768 GCA_964550385.1 uncultured Lentimicrobiaceae bacterium
TCCTTATAGGTGTTTAATTATTAATAAACGCACGCCTCGTGGCGCACCTGATTTATACTGATTTTTTTACACAAGTGTTAACAGGTTTTTAATCTGCGTAATTCTGCGCGTTTTAGTTGAACCATAGAGGCTATATAAGGAAATAGAAAACTTCATCTAAGCATATCAAGCTTAAATGATATCCTTTTTGAGGAAATAAATCAGCGTAAATCAGTATTAATCAGCGTTATCCGCGTTCTATTTGTTAGCAATCCAAATCAAAAATTGCCCATTAATCTGAGAAACTACAAAGACGAACCGCTCTCTTTCTTTGTCTTTGTTCCAAAAACCCAGTTCATCCCGGTCATGATGGTAACCTTCTTTGCATCAAACGGATATGCAAATGCCAAAGCATTATCGGTGATAAGGTAAAACTGATAGGGCCCAAGTTTCAGGGCCATCCCAGCTCCGAGGTTCCGGTAGCTGCCGCGTTCAATATCATAGGTGGCAGTAAGGCTAAGGATTCTTCCGAAACGGTGGTTGTAGGATAACGTCATCTTGGGGTACCAGAATCCCTGGTAAAACTGGTTTCTCCAAAGAAAACCAAATGCATCATCTTTGGAAAGATAGAAGGCTGCTCCCAGGTTTACCGAAGGGTTAAGTACCTGGGTGTAGCTGTTCCTGAGGGTATCCACTGAAAAGCTTTTCATCACCGAATCAAGTAACTCTGTCAGGTCAAATTCCTGGGTAGAATCCCCTGTTATCATGGGTGTAATGTCAATTCCATTGAAGGCAAAATCCCCTTTGGTTTGAATCGAAAATGGATTGCCTGCCCAGGTTATACTCCCGATGTTATTCACCGAACCTGAGAAGAAAAACCGGTTGAACAGCATATAACTTGCCCCTATATCAATGGCATACCCTTGATTTTTAAGCAGGTATTCACCGCTTTTATCGATCCAGTCCTGGGTGGTGTATTGGCCAAAATCAAACGAAGTGATCGAATCAAAATTCACAAACGGGCCGCTGGCGCTGATCTTTGCATCCAGATCCACATTCATCGCGAAGGTGTTCTCGTTGGTGGTGATTCCTGCGGTAAACTTTTCCGTATGAATATTAACCAGTCCGTTGATATGGCGGTACCTGGCCCCAATGGTCAACCGTTTGGTAATCTGATGGGAATATCCCAAAGAAATTTCGTTGGTGAGGCTTAACTCCATTCCGGTACCATCCAGGCTGATCCTTTTTCCCAGATAATCTTCATGTCCGTTACCCTTCCATGCCAATCCGAATAAATCTCTGGGATAATAAAACTCCATTGAAAAAACAGGACCCATGGCGAAAGTGAAGTACCCTCTCTTCAAAAGCCGGAACCCGAATGCCAGCGGCTGATAGTTTAATGTGGTATAGAGGCTGCCCACTTTGGGCATTTGTTTCAGAAAACGGTCCATGTCGACCGTAAAAGTGGTGTCGCTTCTTACGATTGCATCGTTGAAAGAAAAGCCTGTATTCCCGGTTTGAACCTGCAGCATTGAAAAACCAGGCATCCCCATGAAAAACCGGGCATCCGGGCGCAAGGCAGGGTTCACGAAAGCGCGTTGTGGAACCCCGACCATATAATACAATGTGGTAGAATGCTGGGCTTTCGATGGCACAAGGTATAGCAGAAACAGTAACAATAAAAGATATATTGATTTTCTCATGACTGATCTAGTTTACAGGTTGTTAGGATCAACCTTGAACTTTGCCTGAGCTCCAACGGACATTTTCAGATAGTTATCGGTATAGA
>CAZJZF010000646.1:0-1765 GCA_964550385.1 uncultured Lentimicrobiaceae bacterium
GCACATCTACGGTCTTCAATACTGCAAGGTCAGCCTGGCTGAACTGAATATCGGTTTCCGTGGCGGTATTGTTGCCAGGTATCGGATCCGTTACTCCCGCCGGAGGTGTTATGGTTGCTGTATTCACCAGAGTTCCGGTGTAAGCAAGAGGCACATTTGCTGTAATCGTATACACCACAGTATTGGCAGCTCCGGCAGGAATGGAAACCATCTGGTTTACAAGATTTCCGGTTCCTGACGCATTTACTACCGTTGCGCCGCCTGTTGTGGCAGCTGTCCAGCTCACTGAGGTCAGCGCCGGATCGAGCAGATCGTTCACCAGGGCATTCACTGCATTGCTGGGTCCCTGGTTAGCCACTGTGATAGTCCAGGTCACCGCAGTGCCGGGGGTGTAAGTGGATGATGAAGAAGTCTTTGTGATGGCCAGATCTGCTACCTGCAGCACCGGGGTCAGATCCGTTGAAGTATTGTTTCCGGGTACCGGATCCGTTGTGATGCTGTTTACCACTGCCGTATTGGAAATCACGGTGCCTGTGGTTGTGGCAGGACTTACCAGACCCCGAACCATGAAGGTTATGGTACCTCCGTTGACCAAAACTCCATAGCTGAACGGGTTGACCCAGGGGATCCAGGTAAGACCTCCGTTAATGCTGTATTCAGGATTCAAAATCATGGATGGTAATGCATCATACACCTGAAGACCCGCAGCATAGGAAGGTCCGTTATTGGTAACTGTCATCGTCCAGGTCACCATTTCCCCAGCCACAACCGGCTTGGGAGCACCTACTTTGGTAAGCGAAAGGTCTGCAACTGCATTCACATTTGTGTTATCTGTAGCTCCGTTGTTGCTGATGTCCGGATCCGGAGTGCTGCTGCTCACCGAAGCATAATTGGTGATCAGAGAGCCTTGCGGAATGGATGGGTGTACCTGACCGCGGATCTGAACCACAAAATTGGTCCCGGTTGGCAGTGTGCCATGAACCAGGGTTCCTGTCCAGGGATTCCATGACAGCCCGCCATCCAAACTGTACTGCGGGGCAACCAGAGAGGTGGGCAGCAGATCAGAAATTGTTACATTCAAAGCATTTGATGGACCAAGATTGGTTACCTGAATCGAATAGGACAGCATCTCTCCTGCAACTACCGGTTTGGGTGTACCTACTTTGGTAATGGCAAGATCTGCCTGTGAAATAACCGTAGTAACATCCGTGGAGGTGTTGTTGCCCAAATTGGGATCAGCCGTTGTGCTGCTCACTACCGCAGTATTGGTCAGCAAGGATCCATTCGGCGTAGCAGGATTGACTGTTCCGCGAATCAGAAACTGGAATGTAGAGCCTGCTGCCAGGGTGCCATAATTGTAGGGAGTTACCCAAGGATTCCAGCTGCTTCCTCCATCAACAGAAAATTCAGGAGCGAGAATAAATGCAGGAACTGCATCAGTAACCTGTACCAATTGTGCATCACTGGGACCATTGTTGCTCAGGGTTATGGTGTAAGTCATCATGGTGCCTGCTACCACTGGTTTGGGGAAGCCCACCTTGGTGATCGCAAGGTCAGCCAGGGCGTGTACCGTCACATCTTCAGTTGAACTGTTGTTCCCCGGAACAGGGTCTGCTGTTGGGCTGGTAACTGAGGCCGTGTTGCTCAGGATGGTGCCATGCAGCACCGAAGGACTTACCGTACCCCGGAGCAAAAAGCTGAAACTTCCTCCGTTGGGTAATTGTCCGTAAACAAACGGATTCACCCATGCCAGCCAGGTGGCTCC
>CAZJZF010000647.1:0-1747 GCA_964550385.1 uncultured Lentimicrobiaceae bacterium
GCATTTATCCTGCAGCCTGCAGCCAGCAGTTTCTCTATCATTACCAGGGCTGGTGCTTCCCGCATGTCGTCGGTTTCTGGTTTGAAAGCCAATCCCCACATGGCCACAGTCTTTCCTTTCAGGTTTCCGTCGAAATATTTTGATATTTTATCGAACATCACTGATTTCTGGCGGTCATTTACCTCTTCCACCGCTTTCAGAATCTTTAAGGTATAATCGCTTTCGGAAGCAGTGCGAATCAATGCTTTCACATCCTTCGGAAAGCAGGAGCCACCATAACCGATCCCGGGATTGATGAACCTCGATCCGATCCGACGATCGCTGCCGATTCCTTCTCGGACCAGGTTGATATCAGCTCCGAGCCTCTCGCACAGGTTTGCCAGATCGTTCATAAAACTGATGCGTGTTGCCAGCATGGCGTTGGCGGCATATTTAGTCATTTCGGCGGATGGCACATCCATAAAGATCACCGGATGGCCATTTTCGGTGAAAGGTTTGTACAACCGTTCCATTATTTCCCTGGCTTTGGATGATTCGGTTCCCACCACAATCCTGTCGGGTTTCAGGAAGTCGTTTACCGCATCACCCTCTTTCAGGAATTCGGGATTGGAAGCGATGTCGAAGGGAATGTCAACACCCCGGTTTTCCAGCTCTTTTTTTATGGCATCCTTTACCTTTGCCGCTGTACCTACCGGCACGGTACTTTTTGTAACCACTAAAAGGTAATCCTGCATATTTCGCCCCACCTGGCGGGCGACCTCTAACACATAGCTCAAATCGGCGCTGCCGTCTTCATCGGGTGGTGTGCCTACAGCACTGAATAATACTTCACAACCCGGAAGGTTCGGAACCAGCTCGGTACTGAAGGTGAGCCTCCCTTTCTCGAAGTTGCTTTTTACAATTTTATCGAGCCCAGGCTCATAGATAGGGATGATCCCCTGCTTCAGTTTGTCGATCTTTTCTTTATCTATATCGACACAAATTACCTCTATGCCTACTTCTGCAAAACAAGCTCCTGTAACCAGGCCCACATATCCGGTTCCTACAACGGCAATTTTCATACTGCGTTTTTCTGATGGGTTTTACTTTTCCGGCAATTTCCGGAACGGATGCAAAGCTACAAAAAATGCTTTATCTGCATTGCGGATTGATGCCGTTTACGTAATCACGGATTACCAGCAGAGAGTCTGCGATTTGGTCGCCATCAAACCCTTTTAGCATGTCATAGGTAATGGTTTGATTGTATCTTTCCAGTAATACCGCAGAAATCGGTGTGTACGACCAATGCCAGAATTCTTCCTCATAGCCGGTGGGTCGTTGGGATCCTTTGGGAGTATAGGGCTGGCAAAACCCAAAATTTGCTGCATGTGCCTCAAGCCAGTTGTATTCCTTTTTCCCTCTACCGGCTTTAAAATACTCAGGTTCCACGGAATTGATGTCGATATCGGTACCCCAGTGGTGCCGGCTCGTTCCGGGCATCGAGCTGTAACGCAGGATGGTTCTGGCCCGAATGTAAGGGTCTTTAACAGTCGATAAATCCACCCCTTCTACCTTTCTGGTTCCGTTCCATTTCGCTTCCCAAATCCCTTTCTGGGCGTCGAAATTGCGGGTGGCTGAAACAATCGTCAGAGAAACTCCCTCTTTTTTGGCAGCCTCCTGCATCTTCCCGAAGGCCCTCAGGGTTTCTTCGCGGAGCCAGGCATCGGTAAGAGAACTGTGTGGTTTGCCAATCTTCTTGAACAAGGGA
>CAZJZF010000648.1:0-1743 GCA_964550385.1 uncultured Lentimicrobiaceae bacterium
CATGAAAATATCAGGATGGCAGGAAATTGCCGCATAGCTTTTGTGACTTGTTGAAAAGGGTATTAGCCTTCCGTAAGTTCCTAGGCGATGCATAAGCAATTGCGGGAGGCGCTTATCAACTAATATCAAAGGTGTATTCGCGCTCATGTAAATGACTGTCAGGTGAAAATTTTACATTGGAAAATGCCTCCTCAAGCATACGACGGTTTTGTTGATGGTAACCCGAGGCAAAATTCAATTGCGATGGGTGTACTCTGATACATAATTGATTTCCCTTATGCTGCATTAGCGGTGAAAGTAATTCTCCCCAGATTTTGCTCAGGGCTTTCTCGCGAAGGCCGGTTTGTTCCGGGCCGGCGACTATGGTTTCTTCGGATAATCCTTCAGACGGATGCAGGCCAATCCTGAGAATCTTTACTCCTGCAGACTCAAACAGGGGGATGAGTGATGCGATTATCGCTACTGCTTCAGAGGTCGTAAGAGGCGAGTATTTCCCCTGACGGTACAATTGTTCAAGATGTGTTCCTTTAATAACCAGGGCAGGGTAAATACGGGTTTCCTTGGCTCCGGCAGCGATAATGTCCTTAGCCGTATTAAGGCAGGTCTCAGGGCTGTCACCGGGCAGCCCGCACATCATCTGCAGCCCCGGCACAAATCCACGCTCAGCTATCAGTTTACAAGCCCTGATGGTGTCTTCAGCGCTGTGGCCTCTGCCGCTTTGGCGTAGTACCTCATTGTTCATGCTCTGTGCACCCAGCTCTATAGTTTTGACGTGGTAAGCAGCCAACAAATCAAGTATTTCCGCTGAAATATAATCAGGGCGGGTGGATATTCTGACTGCATTTATCCGGCCGCTTTTTAGGTAGTCCTGTACCCATGAAAGGTATTTTTCCATTGTATCCGCAGGCAGGCCGGTAAAACTACCCCCGAAAAAAGCCAGCTCAACGATTCCTTTTTTTGGGAAGCTTGCCAGATGTTGTTCTATAATCTGCTGAACCTCTGCTTTGGATGGCAGAGATTGTTGTCCGGTAATTTGATGCTGATTGCAGAAGTAACATGAAAAGGGGCATCCCGACATGGGGATAAAAACCGGTATCACATAATGCTTTGAGCCTTGGCTCATATTTTAAGGGATTCGCCTTCAGATTTTGCAATAATAACAGCACCGCAGGTATCGCTCCAGCAATTGACAGCAGTTCGGAACATATCAAGAATACGGTCAACGGCGAGTATCAGTCCGATACCTTCAAGTGGGAGGTTGACGGCGGTAAGAATAACTGTAAGCATCACCAGTCCGGCCATGGGTATAGCAGCGGCTCCCACAGAAGCGAGAAGGGCTGTAAACACAACCACAATCTGATTCATGAAGCTGACTTCTATGCCATAGGCCTGAGCAATGAAAAGAGCAGCTACACATTCATAAAGGGCTGTTCCATCCATGTTTACCGTTGCTCCAAGTGGTATTACAAAGCCGGTTACTTTATTTGATACACCGCAATTGTGCTCCACGGCATCCATGGTAAGAGGGAGGGTGGCGCCGGATGAGGAAGTACTGAAGGCAGTAAGCAAGGGCGTTGATACTGCACGAAAATGTTTCAGCGGATTAACATTGGCAATGTAACGTACCAGAAGCGGAAGCGTTATCACGAAATGGATAAAAAGCCCTAAAAGCACCACTCCCATGTATTTCCCCATGGTTCCGGCGAGTGCCACCAGATTATCCTGATCGGCCACCACCTTGGC
>CAZJZF010000649.1:0-1740 GCA_964550385.1 uncultured Lentimicrobiaceae bacterium
TGGTAGATATCGGGGGGGGCACAACCGACATTGCTATTTTCCACGATGGCATTATCCGGCATACGGCAGTAATTCCTTTGGGTGGCAACATCATCACCGAAGACATTCGGGAAGGGTGCTCCATCATCCGCAGCCAGGCAGAAGCCATCAAAGTGAAGTTTGGCTCAGCCTTAAGCAGTGAGAATAAAGCGGAAGAGATCGTTTCAATTCCCGGCCTGAGGGGCACTCCCGCCCGGGAGATCTCCCTGAAAAATCTGGCAGCCATCATTCAGGCCCGTATGGAGGAGATTATCGAGCAGGTATATTGGGAGATCAAGAACTCGGGGTTTGAGCGGAAGCTGTCGGCTGGTATTGTTATCACCGGTGGAGGTGCCCAGCTGAAGCATATCCGGCAGCTTACAGAATACCTGACAGGGATGAACACCCGGATAGGCTATCCGAACGAACACCTTGCAGGAAACATGCCGGATGAATTATGCAGTCCGATGTATTCCACTGGTATAGGTTTGGTTATCAAAGGTTTTGAACATGCTGAAAAGAAAAAGCGCACGTTGAAAAAGGTGAAAGAGCCGGGTGTAAAGAACCGGGGGTTCTTTTTTGACAGCATTCTCAAGAGCGGAAAAAGCCTCTTTGAGGCAGATAACATAAAGTAGGAGAAAGCGCTTGATTTTGTTCATAAAAAATGTTCATAAAATATTTTAGCCTTTAGGCTCAATTTGGTAACGAAATATTAATTTTAGCAAAATTTCGCCATGGTGGAATCCGATATACTTTTAAAATTCGATCATCCTAAGGAACAGTCATCTATCATCAAAGTGGTGGGCATTGGCGGTGGTGGGAGCAACGCTGTAAATCACATGTATAAGCAGGGCATACACGGTGTTGACTTTGTGATTTGCAACACGGATGCTCAGGCCATTGAGATGAGTCCGGTGCCTGTTAAGATACAGTTAGGGCATAGTCTGACTGCCGGAAACGGCGCCGGTTCAAACCCTGAGGTGGGGATGAATGCTGCCATCGAAAACATTGAAGACATTCGTGAAGTGCTTGCCAGAGACACCCGGATGGTGTTTATCACGGCAGGGATGGGGGGAGGTACCGGCACGGGCGGTGCTCCTGTCATTGCCCGTCTTGCCAAAGAGATGGGCATTCTGACGATTGGTATTGTTACGATCCCTTTCTCTTTCGAAGGACGAAAACGGAGGCAGCTGGCAGAAACGGGCATTCAGGAATTACGCAATCATGTTGACACGTTGATAGTGATCAACAACGACAAATTGAGAGAGTTACACGGCAATCTTGAGCTTGCGGAAGCATTTGCCAAAGCCGATAATGTGCTTACGGAAGCCGCAAGGGGAATTGCAGAGATCATCACGCATGTTGGTTATATCAACGTAGATTTTGAAGATGTGAAAACCGTGATGAAAGACAGTGGCGTTGCAATCATGGGAACAGGTGTGGCAGAGGGTGAAAATCGTGCTATGATGGCCGTAGAAGATGCCCTCAGTTCACCTTTGCTGAACGACAATCAGATTACAGGTGCCAGCAACGTACTTCTCTATATCGCTTCCGGAAACAAGAAGATAAGGCTGGATGAGGTGACCGAAATTACCGATTTTATCCAGCTGGAAGCCGGAAGTTCTGCTGATATCATCTGGGGAAATGGTGAAGATGAAAAACTGGGAGATGCAATCGCCGTAACAATTATTGCCACCGGGTTTCAGGCCCGGCAGGAGCTGC
>CAZJZF010000650.1:0-1740 GCA_964550385.1 uncultured Lentimicrobiaceae bacterium
CCAATATTTGACGGAGCTTCAGTTGATGAGATCGCTGAATACTGTAAGCAAGCTGATATTCCAATGTATGGGCACACTTACCTCTATGATGGGGAAACCGGGGAACGTTTCCATCAGAAAGCTACAGTAGGTATCATTTATGTTATCAAATTACACCACATGGTGGATGACAAGATGCATGCCCGTTCAATCGGACCATACAGCTTAATTACTCAGCAACCGCTGGGTGGTAAGGCACAGTTCGGTGGTCAACGTTTTGGAGAAATGGAGGTGTGGGCACTGGAAGCTTACGGTGCATCAAATATTCTCCAGGAATTATTGACGATTAAGTCGGACGATATTATTGGTCGTGCCAAAACTTATGAGTCTATTGTGAAAGGGGAGAATGTACCAAGAGCAGGCGTGCCCGAATCATTCAATGTATTGGTACATGAATTAAGAGGGTTAGGTCTTGACCTGAAGTTCGAATAAGCTGATTCGTCAGTAAGCATAGTGCAAACTGAACGATGAAGAGTGAGATCCCGCCATGGGCGGTGACTGGTAACAAAAATTTAAACGACAAACGACAAACGTAATATGGCTATCAGAAAAGAAAATCGTCCCAAAGCGGCTTTTTCACAGATTACAATTGGTTTGGCTTCTCCGGATACAATTCTGGAAAGAAGCTACGGTGAAATCTTAAAGCCCGAAACGATCAACTATCGTACTTACAAACCTGAAAGAGATGGTTTGTTCTGCGAAAGAATTTTTGGCCCGGTAAAAGACTACGAATGTGCTTGCGGAAAGTATAAACGTATCCGTTATAAAGGCATTGTGTGTGACCGTTGTGGTGTGGAAGTAACCGAGAAAAAAGTTCGTCGTGAAAGAATGGGTCACATCAAACTGGTGGTGCCTGTTGTACATATCTGGTATTTTAAATCATTACCGAATAAGATCGGTTACTTATTAGGCGTAAGTTCTAAGAAATTAGAAACTATCGTTTATTATGAAAGATTCGTTGTTATCCAAACAGGTATCCGTGCTGACAAAGGACAGAATGTTGGTGATCTGCTGACAGAGGAAGAATACCTTGACATCCTGGAAACTTTACCAAAAGACAACCAGTACCTTCCGGATGATGATCCAAATAAGTTTATCGCTAAAATGGGTGCTGAGGCTGTACATGATATGTTGCAGCGTATCGACCTGGATCAATTATCATTTGATCTGAGAAATGCTGCGGCAACTGAAACATCTCAGCAGCGTAAGGCTGATGCCCTAAAGCGTTTAAGTGTGGTGGAAGCTTTTCGTGATGCCAATACAAGAATAACAAACCGTCCTGAGTGGATGGTGATGCAATATATTCCTGTTATTCCACCAGAATTGCGTCCGTTAGTGCCGCTGGATGGTGGTCGTTTTGCTTCTTCTGATCTGAATGATCTTTATCGTCGTGTTATTATCCGTAATAATCGTCTGAAAAGATTGTTAGAGATCAAAGCTCCTGAAGTAATCCTTCGTAACGAGAAAAGGATGCTGCAGGAAGCCGTGGATTCATTGTTTGATAACAGCCGTAAATCAAATGCTGTAAAAGCAGAAGGCGGCCGTGCATTGAAATCACTCAGTGATGTGCTGAAAGGTAAGCAAGGTCGTTTCCGTCAGAACTTGTTAGGTAAAAGGGTTGACTATTCTGGCCGTTCTGTTATCGTGGTAGGCCCTGAACTGAAACTGCATGAATGTGGATTGCCGAAAGATATGGCAGCC
>CAZJZF010000651.1:0-1735 GCA_964550385.1 uncultured Lentimicrobiaceae bacterium
GAAGAACGTGCGGCCAAAACCATAAAAAGGAATACTGCACTGAAAAGTATCAGGTGCAATCTTTGTCATCCCAATCGTATCGGTCACTCCCGTATTGACCGTATAAGCAACATATGCAGTATCGATACCCGAAAAATCTGTAATCTTCGCCTTGATCAGGTAAGGGGTAGATGTATAAAGTGTATCCTCCGGTACAGGATACACCAGGCTGATCAAAGGAGGGTGAAAGTCGGAAAGGGCACCTTGTACGCGGACATTATCGATGAACCACGCATAATTATCCGGCATAGTACTTCCTGAACTCAGATCCCTGACGATGAAACGAATCATTACATTGGAAAAATTCCCTGCCAGAAGTGAGATGTCAAAAACCTCATTTTTCCACCAGGTATTGGAAGGGGTGGCTAAAAGACCCGATGCCCAACCCTCATAAGATGACGCAGAAAACTTGCTTCCCTGAGATACAAACTGGCCCGTTCCCTGATAATGTAATCCGGTTAGTCGTGTCCATGTCGCTCCATTGTCATTCGATACCTCAATAAAAGCCTCATCCGAGAACTCAATCTTGCAGATATGATTAAAATAAAGCATCACGAATGAGTTGCCGATGGTGGAAAATGCCTGGGTTGTCATTACCATGCTATCGCCGGCGGTGGCAATTTGCATGGAGTCGCTCCGGACACCCTGACTGTAAAGGGCAGAACTCTTTCCCGAAGTCCCGGTTCCCGTATATACCACACTGTCAGGCAGCGTGTTGGCCTCGAAATCCTCGGAATACAACAACGTCTGTGCCTGGAGTGTTCCAGCCAGTAACAGCATGCCAATGAAAACTAATGCTGCTTTCATTTATAATGATTTATTTGATTATCAATACACATCTTTTGCAGGCTACTAAATTATATGTTTTAGATACTCATCAAAAGAAATCAGTAAAAAAAAACTCCGGTTATCTCCTAAGCCGTTCAGTGAGATAACCGGAGTAAGGTGATCATAACAAAATATTACCTGCCTACAACCATTTTTCTGGTAAGACGCAGACCTGCAAATTCGATGTAGTAGTAATAAACCCCTGATGGCAACGTGGAAATATCGATCTCCAGCGAATGGCTCCCTGGGTTTTTCACTTCCTGTTGCCGGATCAGATTCTGGCCCATCAGATTCACCAAACCAAAAGTAACTTCACCTCCGGCAGGAATTACATAGCCAATGGTGGTTGTAAGGTTTGCAGGATTCGGAACATTCTGCTCCAGCACCACTCCATCGCGCACCAGATCATCAACACCAATGCAGGTTCTGCCGATATAGCTCTGGCAGGCTTTGTTGTTGGCAGTGATGAAGTCGCCCAGGAGGTTGGTTTCGGCACAAAGCTGCTGCGCACCGATTTTGGGTGGGAACTGGGTTTGCAGGATGTAATCGACATAAGCATTCGGTGCCAGGTTTCCGGTCCAGGTATCGGTCATCAGCAATCCACCGTTAAAAAAAGTATATTTAATCGGAATACTGGACTGAGCATTCTGCCCAAAGTTTTGAATACGCACGATGACATCTTTCATATACCAGGGATGGGTTACCGGGTCATAGAAGCAAATCTCGCCAATGGAGTCGGGAATCGGAGCCACAATCTGGAGTATTCCAACATCATGGTATGCCGGTAACGCATTGAAGCTCTTGCAGAATTCATCGTTGGAGGCAAAGGCATCGCCGGGCAACTGGGTAGCAGCACAAAGCTGATACG
>CAZJZF010000652.1:0-1733 GCA_964550385.1 uncultured Lentimicrobiaceae bacterium
GATGTATAAGGGACTGAGCGGATTCCCGAAAATGAAAGAGAGTATTTACGATGCTTTTGGAACCGGTCACTCATCCACATCCATATCTGCAGCACTGGGAATGGCTGTGGCATCGAAGCTCAACAATGAAAAGAGACACCACATAGCTGTTATCGGAGATGGCTCCATGACCGGTGGTATGGCCTTCGAAGCGCTCAACAATGCCGGAGTGGCCAAGGCCGATTTGCTGGTAATACTCAACGACAACGGCATAGCCATAGACCAGAATGTTGGCGCCCTTAAGGAATACCTGACAGATATTTCTACCTCTAAGACTTACAACAAACTCAAAAACGATATCTGGAACCTGCTGGGTGGTTTCAGTACCTACGGCCCCAAAACCAGACGCCTTATTCAGAAGCTGGATAATGCTGTTAAAATGGCTTTGTTTAAACAAAGCAATTTGTTTGAGTCTTTCGGCTTCAGGTATTTCGGACCTGTCGATGGCCACGATTTAGGACGCCTGACGAAGCTGCTGGCGGACATTAAAGACATTCCCGGACCCAAGCTGCTGCATTGCATCACAGTAAAAGGCAAAGGATTTGCCAGTGCAGAGAAAGAGCAGACCAAATACCACGCACCGGGCTATTTCAACAAGGAAACAGGTGAAATTGCCATCAATCCGTGCAGCAAACTGAAACCATCAAAATTTCAGGAAGTTTTCGGTCAAACGCTGGCTGAACTGGCCGGGCAAAATCCCAAAATCACTGCCATCACCCCGGCCATGGTGTCGGGCAGTTCGCTGGGCTATATGATGGAAAGCTATCCCGAGCGCACTTTTGATGTGGGCATTGCCGAACAACATGCAGTTACTTTTGCTGCCGGAATGGCCACTATGGGGAAAATTCCTTTTTGCATTATTTATTCAACATTTCTGCAACGTGCTTACGATCAGATCATTCACGATGTGGCGCTGCAAAACCTTAATGTCATTTTCTGTATCGACAGGGGCGGACTGGTAGGTGAAGACGGAGCCACCCACCATGGTGTGTTTGACATTGCATACCTGAGGTGCATCCCCAATATGATTGTTTGTGCACCCATGAACGAAGTGGAAATGCGGCACCTCATGTACACCTACCAGAAGAATCCGCAAGGGCCTGTTGCAATACGCTACCCCAGAGGCAATGGCGTGGTTCTGAAATGGGATAAACCCTACGAAGAAATTAAAACCGGAACAGCCCGCCTCATAAGCGATGGCAATGATGTTGCCGTACTCTCCTACGGATTCATCGGTAACAATGTCGTTCAGGCACGAAAGACCCTTGCGGAGGAAAACATCTCCTTTGCCCATTACGATATGCGCTTTGTCAGGCCTCTGGATGAAGAAACACTGCATCATGTTTTCAAAAGATTCAATACAGTTGTCACCATCGAAGAAGGTGTTATTGATGGTGGTTTTGGAAGCGCTGTAAGCACATTTGCAAGCACCCATGGCTATACAAGCAAACTGGTCATAATGGGCATCCCCAATATTTTCATTGAGCAGGGCACCGTGCAGGAGCTGCATGAATTGTGCGGTATCGATGCGGTATCCATAGTAAAAACATTAAAAAACCTACCCCAACCGTGACTTTTTTAACATTACTTTTACTGGCTTTGGCCTTGTCGATGGATTGTTTTGCAGTAGCCATAGGTACAGGTTGTTCAGGCCGGAATACACCCACATCAAGGTATTTCCTTACATCTGTTTT
>CAZJZF010000653.1:0-1720 GCA_964550385.1 uncultured Lentimicrobiaceae bacterium
TACGATCCCATCGGCAACCTGATCCAGGATGTGAATGACAGCATTGACCTGATATCCTGGACAGTAACTGGCAAAGTAAGTGATGTAATCTTTGCATCTTCCAAAGACGATTTGACTTTCCGTTACGATCCCATGGGAAACAGAATTGCCAAAATCCAGAAGCCCAAAAACTGGACAGACGAAGAGGAATGGACCATCACCTGGTACGCAAGGGATGCCCAGGGCAATGTACTGGCCGTATACACCAAACCAGAAAACTCCACAGCCTTTTCCGCCACCGAGATCAATATCTACGGCTCTTCCAGAATTGGCATGGTAACCCAGCCGGAAGCACTTACCGAAAACCCATCCGGCCCTGTGGCTTTTTCCCAAACCCTGGGCAATAAAGTGTACGAGTTCTCAAACCATTTGGGCAATGTGCTTACTACATTTTCCGATAGAAAGATAGCCATTGAAAGCATCTCAGACATAGGTTATGTGGATTACTACACCTCCGAAATCCTCTCATCCACAGATTACTACCCCTTCGGCTTCCAGATGCCCGGGCGGGTGTATGAAGGGGATGGGTATCGTTATGGGTTTAATGGCAAAGAACAAGACCCCGAAACCTACGGCACCGGCAATATCTACGATTACGGTTTCAGGATTTACAACCCACGGATCGGGAAGTTTTTGAGTGTGGATCCGTTGTTTAAGGATTTTCCAATGTTAACAACCTTCCAATATGCCTCAAATAATCCAATTTTAAATATTGATCTTGATGGACTAGAAGGCACACCTGTAACCTTTGATCCTCAGAATGGTGTGAAACCGGTTGTGATTAATACTCAGAATGATCAGATGGTTGCTGCTAATAATGCAGCAAGACAAGCCGCTGTTTCCGCAACTTTTATTACACCTCCAAAACCCTATAACCCGGGAAGTATATCTCCGACTCCTGGACCAATTGAAACAATTAGAGAAACCATGTCACCTGAATTATACAATATGTATCGTTTTGATATAGTTATGTCTTCTGTATCTATTGGTGGGCTTGCAACGGTTGCAGTAACAGCAAGCACAGTTGCAGCACCTTATGTTGCGCAAACAATTACAAGCGCTGGCGCAAGCACTATACTAGCCGCTCCCAAGGTTGTAGAATCAGCTTATTGTGCATATCACGCAATGCCAGTAAGTCTCCAAAGTGTATTATCTTTCAGTGCTGGCGTTGTTGCCAATGAATTTAACCTTCATCCTGAATTGACAATACCTACAAATGGCTATACTCAAGCAGCATTTGTAGCCGGTCAGTTGGGTGACTATCTCCTAAAACAGTGGAATAGCACAAGTACTGCTGCTTCAAGCTCAACTGCTTCGCAATTAAATACTGGGCAAGGAACTCCAATCAGTCCAACACAACAAGCAACTCCACCCAAACCCTCACCAACACCCACACAGCAGGCATCATCAAATACTACATCATCAAGTCAAAGCTCCCCGGCGTCGAAAGCAACAACCTCGCAATCGAGCACTTCACAAACAACAGGTTATCAATGGGCTCCCGCAACTCAATCCTCCAGTCCCCAAGCACCTGTATCACCCAAAGGATACACTACAACTGGAATGTAAAAAAATGATTTATGTAGTATTGATTTTTTAAACAGCTAGAATTCAAGCTTATAATCTGTTAATTGATGCTAGTTGTCAAATCTTTTATAGTCATGAAGAAATACAATGAAAT
>CAZJZF010000654.1:0-1265 GCA_964550385.1 uncultured Lentimicrobiaceae bacterium
TATTATTCCAAATGACCCACTCATTGTTCTTTGCAATGAAAATATTAAGGCGGGGTTCCAACTGTTGTGGAATTAACAGAAAATCCGCATTCTCTTTGCTTCCCATACTCAACAATCTTTCATATACTCTCTTCATTTCACCGGGCTTTGTAAAATCATACTCGGGAAAATAGTTTTTGAAAAAATTCTTCCAGGTAAGATCAAGCTGATCATATGATTTGAACTCCAAATCGCCTTTTACTTCTCGGAGATCCCACATCCTGGTAGTTTGGTCGGCCCCGGTAGAATAAAGAAAGTTGCCATCACCTGATTCAATGATATCCAGTACATCTCCTTCATGGCCTACAAATGAAGCCCTGGCCGTACCCAGTGAATCGTAGAGTGTAAGAAAACCGGCGCTGCCTGCCGAAATTATCCAGTTGTTTTTAGTGATCGTAACCGCATTATGGCCATAACCGCTTCCTCCGTCTCTTTTTACAGTACCCGTTAATGTATTGCCGGAATAAATATACATTTCCGTACCACTGTTGTTGACGCTGACACTCAAACTGCCTTTTTCATAGCGTTTAAAAAAAGGGTATTTACTGGAATCTGAAAGTTGAAATGGCATTAACTTTCCTGCCTCCGGCAACAATGAATAATCAAACCAGCCTTCATACTTTTCAAGGCTGCGCAAAGCCAGTTTTTTTTCATGGACCGATATGGCATTGAAAGCCCGGCCACTGCCGGCCAGTACGGAATCGGTTTTTATGGAAGTTGAATTTTTGCTGCCATCAATCCGATAAAACTGCATGATGTTGGCCCGGCCACCTGCAACATAGAAAGAACTGTTGCTCAGAAATCCCATACCCAGCATGGTATTACCTCCCTTAAAATCTGCTGAAATAGTTTTTACAAACTGGCTGGCCTCCCTGCTATACAACTGCACTGTACTTTTTTCTCCTTCCGTAATAATGTAGTTGCCACCCGGTGAAATAGCAACCCTGTTTGAATAGTTCCCCAGCTCAATGACCTGCTTCTCTTTGAGTGCTGTATCTGAAATCACCAATTGATCAAAACTTACCATGGCTACAGTATTGCTACTCCTGTTAATGGCAATACAGTACATATCACTACTATACTGCGAAGATGCTGAAACAAGCTCCAGTGAGGGTAAGCTGTATTTGTTTACACCCTTTCTGTCGGTAACAAATACTGCATTGCCGGAAACCTGGATATCTTCCACATAAAAGTCTTCCCTGACTACTTTCTTAACCAGGGAAACA
>CAZJZF010000654.1:1275-1703 GCA_964550385.1 uncultured Lentimicrobiaceae bacterium
TATCAATGGTGCCCGAAACTTTCCATGAAGCAATGGTACTATCATTGGCGCCGGATACCAGGTACTTTCCATCGGCAGAAAAGCGAAGCGATGTTACTACATTGCTATGCGCTTTAAACCGAAGCACCTGTTTCCTGTTTGCAAAATCATAGATGCGAATCTGGCCTGCCTGGTCACCATCTGTTTCTGTACCAATGGCCAGAAATCCTCCAACGGCCAGCAACCTGTTGTCGGGTGAAATGGCAAGTGCGTATAATTTGCCCTGGTTAAAAACCGATTTGGGACCTCTTATTTGCTCTATGATCTTTTTTTGCTGTACATCCCAGATGCAAATGGTTTTATCTGTGCTGGTAGTGATGATAAATTTTCCATCAGTCGTAGTTACCGCTTCTGATATCTGTGACAAGTGGCCGCCGGGATTGATCTGC
>CAZJZF010000655.1:0-1699 GCA_964550385.1 uncultured Lentimicrobiaceae bacterium
GCAACGCTTCCTGGTCATTTCCCACATAGTAACAGTTGGCATTGCTGCCGGAATTTAGCGAGGCAATAAAAAGAGACATACTTGTCCAAAAATAGCAACTAATCATTTACAGGAAAGAAATCAATATTCCTGTCAATACTCATGTAAAACTCAAGCCGGGACTGACTTTCCTCATTTTAATCAGGCAGGGCTTGTTTTTACTTTTAAATATTGTGATGACTGGACCTGGACAATACTCCTTGTGAAATAAGATTGCTTAACCTTTAAACCATTTTTATGCTTGCAACAAAAAATACAGCTGTTGACAAGTTCATGCAGCTGATGAAAAAACGCAACCCTTACCAGCCTGAATTCCTGCAGGCCGTTTCCGAGGTTGCACATGCCATTATTCCTTTTATCGAAGAACATCCCGAATACAAAAAGGCCAATATCCTGGAAAGGATGACCGAACCCGAAAGGGTGATCATTTTCCGGGTTCCCTGGGTAGATGATGAAGGCAATTTCCGAATCAACCGCGGGTTCCGGGTGCAGATGAACAATGCCATCGGTCCTTATAAAGGCGGGCTTCGCTTCCACCCCAGCGTTAACCTCAGCATCCTCAAATTCCTCGCCTTTGAACAGGTATTCAAAAATTCTCTCACCACTTTACCAATGGGTGGGGCCAAGGGAGGTTCAGATTTTGACCCCAAAGGAAAATCAGACAATGAAGTAATGCGCTTCTGCCAGAGCTTTATGACAGAACTGTATCGCCACATCGGCAACGACACAGACGTACCGGCCGGTGATATAGGTGTAGGCGGAAGAGAAATCGGTTACCTATTTGGACAATACAAACGCCTCAGCAATGAATTCACCGGTGTGTTAACCGGCAAAGGATACACTTATGGCGGCAGCCTTATCCGCCCCGAAGCAACCGGTTACGGTACCCTTTTCTTTGTAGAAGAAATGCTGAAAACAAAAGGCGAAACCCTGAAGGGTAAAAAAGTAGTCATATCCGGTAGCGGAAATGTATCACAGTATGCCATAGAAAAAACAATCGAGATGGGAGGTATACCGCTCACTGCATCCGACAGCAATGGCTTCATATATGATCCTGATGGTATTGATGAAGAAAAACTGGCCTTCATCCTAGAACTGAAAAATGTTCGCCGCGGCCGCATTGCCGAATATGCCGACAAATATGCTGTGCCTTATTACGAAGGCGAAAAACCATGGAAAATACCTTGTGATATCGCTCTGCCCTGTGCCACACAAAATGAGCTGGACGAAGAAGATGCAAAAATGCTGGCGAAAAAAGGATGCAAACTGGTAGCAGAAGGCGCTAATATGCCAACCACTCCTGAAGCAATTAAAGTACTGCAGGATAAAGGAGTGATGTATGCACCGGGCAAAGCTGCCAATGCCGGTGGCGTGGCCACATCCGGGCTCGAAATGTCACAAAACTCCATCCGTCTTTCCTGGACAAGAGAAGAAGTAGAAAAAAGATTGCAAACAATCATGAGAAGTATTCATGAGCAATGTGTGATGTATGGTAAAAAAGAAGACGGAACCATTGACTATGTTAAAGGCGCAAACATAGCTGGCTTCGTACGGGTAGCAGATGCTATGCTGGCCGAAGGCCATGTTTAAGCAATCAATTCACACGAATCAAGGCGCACAAGGAAACGCCCCGGTTCTTCCGGGGCGTTTTTCATCCGTC
>CAZJZF010000656.1:0-1698 GCA_964550385.1 uncultured Lentimicrobiaceae bacterium
ACAGCCATAGGTGTTGGTAACGATGTAGGTAATCTGGTGGGTTCCTGCTCCGGCTGTTCCGGGACTGAAAGTATTGCCGCTTATGCCCGTGCCACTGAAGGTACCACCACCCGGAACACCATTGAGAGTGACCGTAGAACCGGTAAGGCAGTATGCCAGATCGAGGTTGGTGATTCCTGCCACAGGTGGCAGCACCACATTTACTTTTTTGATGTCGGAGGGAAAAGGATCACATACAGGGCCGGTAAACATGGCACGATAAAACCGTGTATTCGTAGCCCCAGCCACGGTATGGGTATTCAGTACTGCTCCCTGTATATCGTACCATGCAATGCTGTCCAGGGATTGCTGCCATTGTACGCTCACATTCATCGGCACAGTAACTTCCAGCGATAAGGTGTCGCCACTGCATACATCATAGTTGGTCTGACCCTGCAGGGCTATTTCCATCAGGCATATGAGGAGTATAAGTATTTTCTGCTTCATGGTGCTTGTTATTTCCGGATGATCAGTTTGTGTACCAGTTTTTTATCTGAAAAAGTGAGGGTAAGGTAATAGGTTCCTGCCGGCAGGGAGGTAAAGTCGAGAAGGGCATCCCTTTGCCCGGCGGAGATCCATTTTTCAGCCAGCAGGGAACCCTGCAACGACAGGCAGGTAATCTGTACAGGTGCTTCTGATACCGGAATCCCGGAGAGCATGAATTTTCCGGCAGAGGGATTGGGGATCAAACGGAGGGTGCCTGCCCCGGCTTCTTCCACTCCAATAACAAAACAGGTAACCTCCACCTGGTCACTTATTATGCACCCCTTGTTGTCGATGACGTTGAATGTAAAGGTTGTCTGGGTGGAAATATTCGCGGTTGGTTGCAGCAGGGAAGAGTCATTCAGCAAATTTCCCGGTTGCCAGTAAAAGGTATAGGGAGCAGTACCCCCCGATGCAACCCCCTTGAGTGTGAACGGGAGATTGCAATGCACCACGGTGTCGTTGCCTGCATTGGCTACCGGCAATGGTGGAGCAGTATACGTAAAGGTCAGTGTATGAACCTGTGCAGCCAAAGGCAGGCATAGGAGCATCAAGCCGGACAACCAAAGGATTTGTTTTTTCATAGAATTGGGTATTGTATCAGCAGAACAGCAAATATAAACATAAAATACATATATCCGACCCCATCGCAGCCACAAACAAAACTTCACTGTTGTTGTTATTTCAGTAGAAGATTCTTCCATAGGAGAGTTTCTGCAGGGTTTATTACTTTTGTACCCTCTTATTTATATCTGAACCTAATAAAAACAGGATGCCATGGCTTCCGACGAGCACAATAACATACTGGACGAAGTAACCTCCGGCGAATACAAATACGGCTTTGTAACGGAGGTGGAGACCGAGACCATACCCCGTGGATTGAGTGAAGATACGGTAAGGCTGATTTCGTTAAAAAAAGAGGAGCCGGAATGGCTACTGGAATTCCGGCTCAAAGCCTATCGGAAATGGCTTACCATGCCAGAACCGAAATGGGCCCATCTGAACATCCCTCCCATCGACTTTCAGGATATTATCTACTATGCTGCTCCGAAACCCAAAAAAGAGCTTGCCAGTCTGGATGAGGTGGATCCCGAATTGCTGGATACCTTTAACCGTTTGGGGATCTCCCTCGACGAGCAAAAAAAGCTCTCTGGAGTTGCCGTGGACGCGGTATTC
>CAZJZF010000657.1:0-514 GCA_964550385.1 uncultured Lentimicrobiaceae bacterium
GAAATCAGGTCTTTATGAAATGTAATCCGCTCATAGCTTTTTAGGATTGGTTCTCGTGTGCCAATGATTCTATCCCGGTTTCGAATGGCGGCGGGTACATGCAACACCTGATACCGACCTTTCTCTTTTTCGGTTATCGTTCCACCCAGGAATTTAAATGCGGATAGGAAGAAATCAGCAATAAAATGAGGTTGTAGTTTCCGGGCAGCAGCTCTGTCCATTTCCTCTCTTATTTCCTGTACACCGGACTTTGTCAATGTGATAGCATGAAGAGATCTTTCTTGCAGTAACTTTTCAAGTTTCTTATGATCAAGGGCTTCATCCATTACTTTGTCCAGGTACGCTCTGGTAGCAGGATCGTTTCCATACCGTATGGCTTCAATCAGTAGTTCACGAAGACTTTTGTTCTCGAATGTCATTTCCCCCAATACATCGAAAACCTGGCCACCCAATGCTTCCCGTTCAATTTCTAACTTTTCAAAAAGCCGGTGCCACACCTCCCCTTCGCGAGTTT
>CAZJZF010000657.1:524-1693 GCA_964550385.1 uncultured Lentimicrobiaceae bacterium
ATGATATTCCAGAGACGGCAAACTTCAGTTTGGCCAATGCGGTGAATACGACCGAATCTTTGCTCTAAGCGATTTGGATTCCATGGAAGGTCATAATTGACCATAAGATGTGCCCGCTGTAAATTGATACCCTCGCCAGCGGCATCTGTAGCAATCAAGACGGTTACATTGACGTCCTGAGTAAATTGTTCCTGAGCTCGTTTACGATCGTCTCTATTCATGCCACCCTGAATGGTCACAACAGTTTCCTGGTTACCAAGTAAGGTCCTGATTTTCAAAGCCAGGTAGTTAATGACCAGTTTCCTTCTGTGTCCCCCCAAATCAAACATCCATTCATTTTCTGTGAGGATGTTTGAAAGTTGTTCCCATTTCTTATCGGTACCGGACCTTTTCACCTTCAAAGCAAGGTCTTCGAGAACTTTTAGTGTATTTATTTCCGCAGTTAGTTCCTGTTTAGTAGTTGCTGCTGTGGCCTGATCTACAAAGTCATTTTCAACCTGCTCTTGTTCACCGGATTCAATATCCTCCACATATTCATCAATGTCTTCCCCCTCTTCTAATTCAGGTAGCGGATTATATCTGAGCTCAACTCGTTGAAGCATCTGTTCTTCCTCCAATCGTGCCTGGAGCCTTTCTTTTCGTCTTTTGAGGGATTGGTAAATGGCTTCGGGAGAGGATGCTAATCTGCGTTGGAGAATAGTCAATGCAAATCCAATAGTACCACGCCTTCCAGATTCGAGATTATCAGCCCGATTGAATTGCTCTCTGACATAACTGGTCACCTGGACGTAAAGCTGTTCTTCATCTTGGGATAACTGATAAGGCACTGTAATGGCTATTCGTTCAGGGAACAAAGGTCTACCATCGAATTTCACCAACTGCTCTTTGAGCAATCTGCGCATGATGTCGGAAACATCAACTGTATGAACACCATCTCTGAACCGGCCCTCAAATCTGTCACTATCAATCAAGGCAAGAAAAAGCTGAAAGTCCTCTTCCTTGCCATTGTGAGGAGTGGCGGTCATCAATAAAAAATGTCTTGTCAATCTGGAAAGCAACTGACCGAGGCGATAGCGTTTTGTAAACTTGACCTCTCCACCAAAAAAGGAGGCTGACATCTTATGTGCTTCATCTACGATAACCAGATCCCAATCCGTTATACCTAATTT
>CAZJZF010000658.1:0-1691 GCA_964550385.1 uncultured Lentimicrobiaceae bacterium
GTTCCGGTTGTCCAAAGAGAGAGCCGGTAGAACTTTCGGTTTGTTCTTCAGAACACTGCATCATCAGTCGGTTCCTCTTCTGGATGGGACTTCCAACAATTATGCAATCCATTCCGACGTTCAATACATCCTTGGGTTCAGCTTCGGCACAGGTGGTCTTAACAGAAAGGGAGGGCTTTAGAATGATTAGGCAGGAAATCAAGAGCAACAACAGGTTTTATATTCGATTTGCAGGATTTCTGATGATTTCTGTAATGACATTAATAATGGTATCCCCGGGATGCCGGAAAGACAAGTGGTCTGATTGGGAAACATTCTACCGCTATTTCCCGGTTGAGGAGGGGTATTGGGTTGAATATGAGGTTGATTCCACCGCCTATAACGGACTGCTCGATACGGTATTGCACTATTCGTACAGGGTACGGGAAACCATTCTGGAGAAATTCACCGATCTTGCCGGCGAAGAGTGGCAAAGAATTGATCATGAGACGTTTCGGGACTCTGCCCAGGGTTGGACGGCTGGTGCAGTATATGCTCAGCGGAGATCGAAGAATACAGCAGAACGTATAGAGCAGAATTTAAGGTTTATCAGACTTGTTTTCCCTATCAGAAAATCTGTTTACTGGCAAGGCAACAGTTACGTGCATTATGATGACTTGCTGAATTGCAATTTCTGGGGCGATTGGGAATACAGCTACAAAGACCTTTTTGTATCCAAAGAAATTGGCAGCCATACTTTTGATTCTGTGGTGGTGGTGCAGCAGGTTGCTGATTCAGGCCTGGTGTGTAAAAACCTATGGCTGGAAATGTATGCCCCCGGAATCGGAATGATTTATCGTCATACAGAACGGCTTACGACTCAGAAGACCTCTCCCGATCCGTTTTACCTGAAGGCTGAAAACGGATATATTGTAACTGGAAGAAATAGTCCTGGGTATTTTCCACATATTCCCACACGAAAAAGACTGGTCTCCCGACCAGTCTTTTCAAGCCCAAATGAAAACAAAAACGGTAGATGGTTGAAAAAGCCTCCGGAGGTGCCGGAGGGATATGCGTTAGTCGGTATCGCTGTGCAGATAAGGGTTTTCGGAGATATTTGGTTCTTCTCCGTCATTGAGAGTGACTTTCGAAGCATGACGCTCGTTAGACGCAGAGGTATCTTCGAGCTGCGTATTCCTTCTTTTGAAGGCAGGCGTGTTTTCAACATCAAGGAGACCCTCAGTTGTTTTAATTCTTCTTCCGAGTTCTCTGAGACGGCTGACACGTTCCTGGTGTTTGGGGTCGTTTTCCAGTAAGGGTGAATCAATCGGCATTACCCCGGGATAATTATCTCCATTGGGAATACGGGTAATCATGGGTTCGGCGAGGGGAGCTACAGCAGGCTGGGTATAGGGATCAGCACTTTTTTCTGCAGCCAGTCCTTCAGGGGTGCTGTATCCGGCTGATTCACCATTGGCGGTGTTCATTGGCGGATTTATGCCAAAAATCGGATCGTGTTCAACCGCTGCTGGCCGTGTGATCATCTGCAGATTGTCGATCAGGGGTTCGGAAACAGTCTTTTGCTGTTGCATGGAGGGAACCGGATCAAGCCTGCCTACAACAACTCCATGAGATTGCTTTTTGTCTGCTATTCCTGGCAGCTCCTGCCGGGCCTGAAACCCGGTGGCAATAATTGTTACGGCGATTGCATC
>CAZJZF010000659.1:0-1687 GCA_964550385.1 uncultured Lentimicrobiaceae bacterium
CCGACGTGCCCCTCGACGATGATGTGACCTGCAATAATGGAAACGACGGAGCGGCAACACTGACAGTAATTGGCGGTGGGACAGCACCTTACAGCTATTTATGGAGTAATGGCGCCATCACCACCACCGTATCGGGATTGGTGGCCGGCACCTATACCTGGAATGTCACAGATGTTAACGGGTGCACAGCCACCGGCAGCGTGGTTATCACGCAGCCTGCGGATCCGATCCAGGTGTTTGCGGTAGTACGCAATTCGGCGGCCTGCGGATCTGTGAGTTCAGGGGAGATAGACCTCACAGTACTTAATGCCACCAAGCTTCCTCTGACCTTCAGTTGGAGCGGGCCTACCGCCATTGGCAATGTGCAAAACCCCACGGGACTTACTGCCGGCACGTACAGTGTGACCGTAACCGATGGTAACGGATGTACAGGCACCTTAACCGGGATTACCATTGGTACCGCCCCGGCGCTTGTGGTGGGAGTTACAACGGCTGATAAAAGCTGTCTGGGAATTGATGGTACCGCTACTGCAAGTATTACCGGAGGGGTACCCTCCTATACCTTCACCTGGACCAAAAACGGGAGTGCTTTACCCAATACCACCCAGGCCATTACCGGTCTGGATGTAGGTACCTACGCCGTAGTGGTAACCGACAATGACGGATGTACCGCCACTGCAAGTGGTGTTGTGGGAGTACCCAGTTGTCAGCCACCGGTAGCCTTACCTGACTATTACATTTCGTGCGGAACAACGATTTATGGAGATGTTTCCACCAACGATTCTGATCCTGACCATGCCAAGACGTTGTTGGAATGGCTTCCACTGGGAGCACCCGGTTCCAACCAGGGAAACATCAACTGGGACCCAGATTTTCTGGGAGGATTTGAGTTCATACCAGCATCAGGATATACCGGAACCATTGTAGTAATCTACAGGGTTGAGGATCCTACCGGTTTGTCAGTAACATCCACCCTTACCATTGACGTATCTTCGATTGCGGCTGAAGTGCAGGTGTCAAACACAGTTCATGAAGCCTGTGATAACGACGGAGGTTCTGCTACCGTAACCCATACCGGAGGTTTCGCACCTTACAGTTATTCCTGGAGTCACAACAATGCTTTGAACAGTGCCACTGCAACAGGATTGTCGACAGGAACCTATACGGTAACTATTACTGATACAAAAGGTTGTACAACAACGACATCTGTTACCATTGAAAATATCTGTCTGACCATTACCAAAACCCTGAAATCCATTAACGGGAATATTGCCAAGACAAAATATGATGCCATCGGAGATGTGATTGCCTACGACATTACCGTAACGGATGTGGGTACAGCAACGCTGACGAGCATCGTAGTTACCGACCCGTTGACCGGAATGAACCAGACGATCACATCGCTGGCACCCTCGGCATCTGCGACCTTTACTACTGCATACATAGTACAGGCTTCAGATCTGTTGGCAGGAAGTGTAACGAATACAGTGACGGCTGCCTACAGCTACGAAGGCACTCCCTATTCCGAAAGCGACGACGAGGAAGTTTTCAGTGGCGGGGCGGATGTTTCGATATCGAAGAGCGCTTTGCCGAGCCCGGCTGGTACCGGGCAGGAGCTGATTTACACCATCACGGTTACCAACAACGGTCCCTCCAACGCCACCGATGTGACCATTACGGATGCAAT
>CAZJZF010000660.1:0-1686 GCA_964550385.1 uncultured Lentimicrobiaceae bacterium
AACGGCATTGGCAGGAACGGTGAATGTGCCGGATACCGTATTGGAGCTGGTGGTTGCAGATCCGTAAATCATCTCATTTACAGGATCAAAAATGGCATCGTGGTTAAAGTCGATCCAGGCTTTGGTGTAACAACTGTACTGGTAGGAGTAACCGGGAGGAAATCCGGAAGCAATGGATATGGGGTAAGTAGTACCCGGAGTATGCACTGTTGCCGGCACAGTCGCTGTATAGTCGGTGTAATTTGCCAAATTGGCAACGCTGGTGTTGTTCAGGGTATTTACAGTAACATTCACAATTTCCTCATATCCAGAATACTGCGCTGACGAAGTACAGAAAATCAGCATCTTGTTCTCCACGGTTTTTTGGGCTGTGTCGTTAATCACCACTGTATCACCTGTAAGCATAGCAAAGGCTTTGATATCGTATGTCTGATAGGCTGACAGATTGGCCGGAGCAGTAAAGGTGTAATTCATCACTGCATTGGAGGCCAGAGGCCCTGGCACAGTTTCCACTACCGCAACACCTCCGTTAATATTATACCCAACCTGGAAGTTACTGATGGTTTGGGTTCCGAAATTCTTGAGAACCACACTCACCGGCTCGGCTGCCGTAAGATCAAATCCGGTTACCGGGGTGTTGATGGTAACCACACTGAGATCCAGCGGGGGTGGGTTTCCAACAAATACATTGAGAGGAACTCTGTCGCTGGGGCAACCTTCTGCTCCAATCCGGTATTTCATCTCAACACGTGCAATGCTTGAACTTTGTTCCAGTCCGATCGATCCAGAGGCTGCGGCTCCGGTAGAAAGGGGATTTTGATAAACCAAACGAGTAAGGGTAACAGGAATACCATTAATGCTTGAAGCCACCAGGGCAGGACCATAGGAATTGTGCATGGTAGTACCCGATGAATTCGAGGCTCCGATGATTCCAATCTGATCGCCAGCCAATACAGGTATGTTTACTTGTTGTGCTATACCAAA
Source organism: uncultured Lentimicrobiaceae bacterium (assembly GCA_964550385.1). Taxonomy (GTDB): domain Bacteria; phylum Bacteroidota; class Bacteroidia; order Bacteroidales; family SKPS01; genus SKPS01. The sequence goes on from CAZJZF010000660.1 coordinate 985, forward strand.
TGGGGCATTCTGGATATATGCCAGGGTCGTGAAAGTACTGCCACTGGGATAAGTCAGAGGATATCCATTGAATTTGACAACCTGGATATACTGCCCTCCGGAAGTTACAGTGGTTGGTACCATTAACTCCATAATGGTCATGTCCACGGGAGCAGTAAAATGGTATCCACGGGTTTGGGTGGAAGTATATACATTCGACTGGGTGGCCACATACAACATACTATCGGCGAAACTCGAGGTTTTTGCCTCTACATAATAGGTTGTGTTTCCATACAAAACTGGGGTTGTATAGGTTGATCCAACATGAATATCATTTACAGATAATAGTGAATCGTACCAATACACACTGTAATTGCTTGATGCAGGAAGTGTAACAGAGGTCCCAAAGGGAATGGTTGTATCATTTACTAAAGGATGATACGGTGCAAAAGATGAGGTAAAGAAGGCATTTGCGCTATCATTGGCCTGCTGGATATCCCCTGTAAGTACCACCCATGCTTTAAAGGTAAATACCGAATCCATCAGCAGTGAATCCACATACAGATTGGCTTTGGTGTTGAATGTAAACTGGATACTGCTGGCCGGCTGTATGGTGGCAGTAACCGCTTCACTCACCGGAGCTGAAGCACCCAGAATCTGATAGTAAGCTGTAAGATTGCCATTGATAATTGCACTTCCCGCATTCTTAATCTCAATAATCAC
>CAZJZF010000661.1:0-1676 GCA_964550385.1 uncultured Lentimicrobiaceae bacterium
TGGGGAGCCTTCAAGTCCCGGTCTATCATCGATGCCACCTCTTTGGCGATCTCCAGCCGGATGTCATCTGCAGTCTGTTTTCCGTCGATAAGGATCATAATATTTCAGGTTGTTTGCTGGTTAACATTTACAACCGCTTATTGTTCTAATGCCTGCGCATCCCCTGCACATTCCTGAGGTTTCGCATGGCCTGCTTTGCTCCGCCGGTGGTGAGGGTACGCATCATTTTCCGGGTATCTTCAAACTGTTTAATCAGGCGGTTCACATCAGGGATTTCGGTACCAGAACCCATGGCAATTCTTCTGCGGCGGTTTGCATTGATCATATGGGGGTTTTGACGCTCCTGCGGAGTCATCGACTGGATGATGGCTTCTATTCCCTTGAATGCATTGTCGTCGAGATCCACATCTTTCAACGCCTTCCCCATACCGGGAATCAGCCCCATCAAATCTTTCACGTTGCCCATTTTTTTCACCTGCCTGATCTGCTTAAGAAAATCATCGAAGTCGAAGGTGTTTTTTGCCAGTTTCTTTTTAATTCTCGCATCCTCCTCAGCATGGTCATTCTCCTGAGCCTTCTCAACCAGGGTTACGATATCGCACAGTCCCATGATTCTGGCGGCCATCCTTTTGGGGTGAAACAGATCCAGTGCATCAATCTTTTCGCCCACCCCAATGAACTTGATGGGCTTGTTTACCACGGCCTTCACTGTAAGGGCTGCACCTCCACGGGTATCACCATCCATTTTGGTGAGAACGACGCCATCGAAATCGAGCACATCATTGAATGCTTTGGCTGTATTCACCGCATCCTGACCCGTCATGGCATCCACAACGAATAATGTTTCCTGTGGGATAACAGCCTTGTGGATATCGGAAATCTCTTTCATCATTGCATCATCGATGGCCAAACGACCGGCAGTATCAATAATAATGATGTCGCGTCCGGTAGCCCGTGCATGTGCAATACCGTTGCGGGCAAGATTAACCGGATTGAGGTTGCCTTCTTCGCTGTAAACAGGCACCTCGATCTGGGCACCCAACACCTTCAGCTGTTCGATGGCGGCGGGTCTGTAAACATCGCAGGCTACCAGCAATGGCATTTTGCCTCGTTTGTTTTTCAGATGCCATGCCAGCTTGGCTGCGAAAGTGGTTTTACCCGAACCCTGCAATCCGGCCATCAGGATAATCGACGGTTTTGCCTTCAGGTTGATGTCGCTGTTCTCATTCCCCATCAGCTCGGTGAGCTCATCATGCATGATTTTCACCATGAGTTGCCCCGGAGAAATCGAGGTGAGTACATTCATCCCCAATGCCTTTTCCTTAACACGGTTGGAAAAATCGCGTGCAATATTGTAACTCACATCTGCATCAAGTAAAGCCTTCCTTACATCCTTAAGTGTATCGGCTACATTGATTTCTGTAATACGCCCCTGCCCTTTCAGCAGCTTCAGCGCCCTGTCAAATCTGTCGCTTAAACTCTCAAACATAGATTCTGTCTGTTAAAATAAGGGGCAAAGATACGAAAAAGGTATGAATGGTTTTTTTACCTTTGCAGCCCAATTTCCACGATTGCAGCGACCTTAAAGAGGAACAGGAGAAGGAATTATGTGGACAATACTGGTAAGGATTATCCTGCGAAACAGAATCGCCATTCTGTCGGCTATATTTGCCATT
>CAZJZF010000662.1:0-1673 GCA_964550385.1 uncultured Lentimicrobiaceae bacterium
CATACAGAGCACCTGCACTGTGCAGTCCATCGCGTCCGTCGGGATGTTTGGTATTGTCGAGCACCTGCATTTCGGGAGCTGTCTGCCAGATGGTTTTATCAGGCAGTTCCTGAGCCAGGTAAAAAATACCACTGTTACCGCCATCAGAGATTTTCCATTCTAATGCGAGCTCAAAGTTCTGGAATTTTTCATCGAAAATGATGTCGCCACCTTCAACTGCTCCGGCTTCACCTCTTCCGGAACCAATGCATCTGAGCATTCCTTCTTCAACTACCCAACCAGCAGGAAAATGATCTTTACCATAACCTCTCCACTTTCCTGGGGTCTCACCATCAAACATCAGCATCCAGCCATCAGCAATTTCGGCTTCGGTGAGTGCATTTACCAATTGAACCGTGTCAGCGTTTTCTGTTCCGGCATTTGTGGTGTCTGTCTGATTGCACGACATTAAGGCCGCAGCAATGGCCAAAACAAAAATTAACTTCTTCATTTTAAGTGTTTTAATTAAGTTTGAAATAAAAATATTGTTCAAAAAAATGGTTACATGGTCCATCCTTCGCGGTAATGGTGCCTGATATACTCTTCGGCAGCAGCTTTCGCTTTGATGGTTTCATGCTGAGTATCGAAGTGCGGGTGTCCGTCAATCACTTCAAATTTATCAGTTTTCACCACTCTGATTTCATCGTTGTCGCCAATGTTGGTAAAGCGCATGTTCTGGCCATCCCACAACAATTCGCGTTTGAGATCCTGAAGCCTTACAGCCACAACACCCATAACCACCATTTCGTTCATTGGTCCGGAATATCCGAAGTATGAGCTGGCTTCTACTCTGTTTTCAGGGCTTTCCTTGCAGGCACGCACCCAATCCATTTCGTGGCTGGTGGTAACCCTGCGCATTGAGGGGGCAGGACGCTTGTAGTCTTTATCGTATTCCAAAGGCAGCAGGAAGGGATCTCTGCCATAACAACCTGTCATGATCTTTCCTTTGGAGCCAATCAGCAGGCAGCCACCGTTTTCGTCGCGGCCCATAATTTCGCCATCGGGCAGTTCTTCGGGACGTGGAGGCAACAAACCGCCATCCCACCAGGTAACATTCACCTCGGGCATGTCGAGACCTTTGAATTTTTCCCTGGCAGGGAATACATACTTAACAACTTCGGCCAAAGGAGGAGACTCGGTGTTGAACTGCGAGGAGGTTCCCTGGACTTTGGTGGGATATTTCAGGTTAAGTGACATAAAAATCGGATCCATAATATGGCAGGCCATATCGCCCAGTGCACCAGTACCAAAATCCCACCAGCCGCGCCAGTTCCATGGAGTATAAATGGAGTGGTACGGGCGCTCTTTTGCAGGGCCTAAGAAAAGGTCCCACGCCAAAGTATCGGGCACCGGCATTACCTCTTTGGGTCTTTCCAGCCCCTGTGGCCAGATGGGGCGATTCGTCCAGGCATGTGCTTCACGGATTTCGCCGATAGCGCCATCCCATACCCATTCACAAACCTGCCTTATTCCCTCTCCAGAATTTCCCTGATTGCCCATCTGAGTAGCAACTTTGTATTGTCTGGCTACCTCAGCCATTTGCCTCGACTCCCAAACTGAATGGGTGAGCGGCTTTTCGCAATACACATGTTTGCCCATCTTCATGGCATTGATGCTGATGATGGCATGGGTGT
>CAZJZF010000663.1:0-1672 GCA_964550385.1 uncultured Lentimicrobiaceae bacterium
GACAATGATGTTGATGCTTTATACTCTGCAAACCTTGACACCGATCCTTCTCCATCCGTTATTAAAATCATCGAGCAGTGTAAAAAACAGGTGCACATTATCAGGAAAGCCATTCAACCCATTAAAGAATTCACCCTTACCATCGAAAGGGGTCAAAGCAAGTACATCGAACAGCGTCATAAAAAATATTTTCTGGAGATTAAAGACCTGTGCATGACCTTGCTAGACAATTGCGACACCATCGAGCACTCGCTTGAGAGCCGTACAAACCTCTTTTTTTCGGTTCAGGGTCACCGAATGAACCAGGTTATGAAAACCCTTACCATTATTGCTTCCATCCTTATACCCCTCACCTTCATCACGAGCATCTATGGTATGAATTTCAGCTTTATGCCCGAGTTGAACTGGAAATACGGATATCCTGCCATCTGGCTGCTTCTCATAGTTGCTTTCGTGGCAATGGTACTCTACCTGAGAAAAAGAAAGTGGTTTTAATAGTTTCCATCGATCCGTCAAATTTTCACTCCTGATTCCTGCAGAATTCTTCTGAAATGAAATACGCCATTATCGACCTGGAAACTACCGGGTTAAATCCCAAACAGGAGAGAATCACAGAAGTGGCCATCCTGGTGCATGATGGGGAGAAAGTCATCGATGAATTCATCAGCCTGGTGAACCCGGAGAAGAAGATACCTTATCGGATTCGGGAACTTACCGGCATCAGCGACAGTATGGTGGCGATGGCGCCCAGATTTTGTGAGGTCGCCCGTGACATTGTGAAGATTACCGAAGATTGTGTGTTTGTTGCCCACAATGCGAGCTTCGATTTTGGTTTTATGCGGGAAGAGTTCCTGCGACTGGGGTATCAGTATGAACGACAGGTGCTTTGCACCAAGAAGCTGAGCCGGAAACTGATGCCCGACATCAAGGGGTTCAGTCTTGGTAACCTTTGCAAAATACTGGATATCAGAATCGAACACCGCCATAGGGCATTTGGCGATGCCAGAGCAACCGTGAAACTTTTCGAACAACTGCTGATGCTGGAAAATCAACCGGAAAATTTTTCAACCCGGGGCATCAAATCCCATGTTTCCCCTGAAACCCTGCGGTCACTGCCAGAACAACCGGGTGTGTATTATCTGCTGAACGAGGAAGGCTCCATCATCTATATTGGTAAGAGCATCAGCATCCGCGACCGGGTGCTTTCACATCTTTCGAGCGAAGCCACAAAAAAAGCTTCCGAGATGCGCGACCAGGTGTATGATGTGGGTTTTGAACTTTGTGGAAGTGAACTTATCGCATTGCTTCTGGAGTCGGAGGAGGTAAAAAGGCATACACCCCGGTTTAACCGGCAACTCAGGCGCACAACCCTTCAATGGGGACTGTACAAAGATTGGGATAAGAGCGGTTATATAACCCTGGAAATCAAGAGAAATAACAACCCGGAGGCTCCACTCACCTCTTTCTCCTCCAAAAAGAATGCGACGGAGTTCCTCAGTAACCTGGCCGACCGATTCGACCTGTGCCGAAAGCTCTGCTGCCTCTATAAAACCCGGGGTGCATGCTTCCACCACCAGATCGGACAATGCCGGGGTGCCTGCACCGGCACCGAACCGGTAGAAGAGTATAATCACAGGGTTATGGAAGCGATTGAACCCTATACTTTCCTCCA
>CAZJZF010000664.1:0-1671 GCA_964550385.1 uncultured Lentimicrobiaceae bacterium
AAATGGCTAAAGGCTAAAGGCTAAAGTAAAAAGATAAACTGTTGGATTATCTTTGCATTCCAAACTTAAAAAAAAACAACCCATGAAACCACGCGTTAGCATTATTATGGGCAGCACCTCCGACTACGATGTGATGTCGAAGGCAGCCCAGATACTCGATGAATTTGAGATCCCTTTTGAGATCAATGCCCTTTCGGCGCACCGTACCCCTGAAAAGGTGGAGGAATTTGCCCATTCTGCCAGGGAACGGGGCGTACAGGTGATCATCGCCGGAGCCGGCATGGCTGCCCACCTGCCCGGTGTGGTAGCAGCACTAACCCCGATCCCGGTGATCGGTGTACCCATCAAGGCATCGCTCGACGGCATGGATGCCCTCCTGGCCATTGTGCAGATGCCCCCCGGAATTCCGGTGGCAACGGTTGCCATCAACGGTGCCCTCAACGCCGGATTGCTGGCGATTCAGATGATGGCTACTGGCGACGAAGCGCTGTATAACCGTTTTGTGGCTTACAAGGAAGGGCTCAAGAAGAAAATCATCGACGCCAATAAAGAGCTGGCAGAGGTGAAATTCAAATTCAGGGTTTGATGCGGATCCACTCTTTTTAAAATCTTTCTCTTCTTTCTCCTTTTTTCCCTTCTCGGTCATATATAGCTGAAACAGGAAGGGAGTGCTATGAAGGGAAGGATGGTTGTTCTGCTGTTTGCTTTGATACCGGGTGTATTGTTTTCACAGGTGGATAGAAGATTCATCAGGATCGTACCTCCCTGGAACCATCTCAGCATAGATTATTCAGGAATGGCCCATTCGGGGGCTCAGCGTTGGCCGGCACCGGGTTCGGTGCATTGGAGTGCTGCAGCAAGCAACCATTTCGGCCTCAATGGGTTCAGTAGCTTCGAAGCCGGGTCGCAATACTCCACCGGCTCATTCATTTTGGGTATGCACCTGAAGCACTCCGGGTTGTATGACATTGGATATCTGCGCAATATGGTGTTGTTGAAGGGAACCATGAAATTATCGGATGAGCTCTCTGCCGGGTTGCTGCTCATAACGCACTGGTGCCGGCTGCCCGAAAACCTTGGACATACTGTGGCGGTGGGTGGGATGCCGGGGCTCAGCTACTCCCCTACCCGCAAATTTGCCATGGCATTGCAAGGTGGCATGCTGAAAAGTGTTAAGGCAAAGGAAAATGTCTTTCTGATACATGCAGGAGTTGCTGTTTTGCCCTCCACAAACCTGCTGTTCAGCCTCGATGCTGAATCGGTAAGCGGAACTGCCCCTGCCATCAGCGCTGCTGTTACTGCACATCTCGCCAGCGGATTAAAAATCTGCATTGGAGCCGGCACCGGGAGAGAGGTGCTGAAAATTGGAATCCTGTTCAGAAAAGGCAAACTGTCGGCAGGAGCCATCACCTCATTTCACCTTTACGGATCCCGGAGCTATGATCTGTTTCTATCCGGAAATCACATCATGCCATGAAACCACCTCTACGGATTTTTCACATCGGAATCATGGCTTTCCTGCCTGTTTTTATTTGGATGGAAAGTAGCTCAGCCACAGCCCAGGAACCGGAAGAAGTGCTGGTCTTCGAAAACGAAGAGGGGCTGACTGAGGAGGAAGCAGAACGGTATGAAGAGGTGCAGCAGACGCTGAAAGAAGGAATTGCCATCAAC
>CAZJZF010000665.1:0-1664 GCA_964550385.1 uncultured Lentimicrobiaceae bacterium
GTATTGCCCGACCGGTCTGTAATCTGTTGCAGCAAAAGGTTGAAAGGGACACCATCCGGAAATGGATCCTGGAAGAGCAGATTCACCACACGAAGATCAAGGGGATCATTGAAGATCAGAATGGGTCCAGAGGCTCCGAGAGAAAAATTCAACTGAGATGTTGTAAATACAGATGGATTAAGAGGTTCGGAAAAGGTGAGCCTGATCATTTGCTGTTCAGGAATCATGGATGCCATCAGTTCCGGTGGGATGGTATCTTCAGGCACAGGCCCGGCGTAGAGATCATCGAAGTAAAATTTGGTGGCATTGCTGGAGGTGTACTGGCACCAAAGGGCTGCCAGTGCAGTATCGGCTGATGGGCTGAAGGAGAAAGAATCGACGAAAATAAAATTGGATCCTCCGGCTGGATCGACGGAATAATACCACCACGGGGCGACAAATCTGACCGCTACCCTGAGCTGGTTGGTGGATTGGTTGAACAGGTTGACGGTATCGGTAAATATCGGAACAATTTGTCCGGCTTCATGACGATAAATTCCAACCCGGTCGGCAATCATGCCAATACCCACAAAGATACTTCCTTCGAGATCTCCCGGAAAATTACTGTTGCCAGCCAGATAGAACCTTGCATAATTGGAAGTTGTAGGGTCAAAGGAGAGTTTACACCAGATGGACCATTCTGTTTTGGGCTTGAGAGGAAAAGCCAGGTGGATAGACGAAATGCCGGAGCCGGTGGCATACAGCTGGAGGGCTGGTCGTTGTGCCAGGGGTATGGCAGACGACGACGTAAACCGAAAGTGGGTGGTATCACCCTTCCAGCCTTTGGCGCTGAAACTTCCGGCAGAGAAGTCATCTGCCATCTGAGCCCTCAACCCGGCCATCCCCGTTAATCCTCCCCACATTGCCAGCATAAGGACTACCCCGCACAATCTCATACTCACTCAGATAATTGCTGCCTTCGCAGCTTGGTTTCAGCGGGTATATATGACTGAAAGTGCAAAAAAGGAGATCGGAAGGAAAAAATTCTGCTTTTGGCTGGCTATTTTTCCGGAATCCAGTAGAAATCAACCTGATACCTCCAGATAGGAAATCGTTTGGAAGAGTCGGCCTCGTTGCGGATATCAATGCCCTGCATCATCAGGCTCCGGTCGCTGTCCTCCTGGTCGCTCTCGGCAATTACCATCCTTGCATCCATAACTCTTTTATCGTTTACAAAGCCATACCACACCGGGAAAACCCTGGCTTTAGTGCCCCAGGCTGCCGAAGGACCCCAGGCACCGGTGATGGTTTTTCCTTCCCAGTCGTATTGTTTCAGATACCTGTTAACCTCCTGCAAATCGTAGGTTCTTCGCCCAAGGGCATGAAAAGTATAAGGGAGTTGAAGTAATGCCATCAAAATGATCAGAATGACAACCATCCGGGAATACCATTTCCCTCTCAGAGCCACAGCCGCTGCAAGGGCAGCTGTCATCAGTGACACTGAAGCATAGGCCGAAACCAGATAGCGGTGAGGCATATAGGTCATCGGGATCTTGTGCAGCTCACCAATAAACCAGATCAATCCCAGCAGAAACAAGGTTTTATGGACTTTTGACCAATGCGCAGGTTTCCAAATCATCCAGGTCAAACCTGTCAGAAGGGATAGTGCTCCAACCACGATCAGG
>CAZJZF010000666.1:0-622 GCA_964550385.1 uncultured Lentimicrobiaceae bacterium
GGCGGATAGATGTAATGAAAGGATATGGTGAAAGCGAACTGGATTCTGGCAAGTATTTCTGTATCCATGAAAGGAATATTTTGTGGTTCAGACTGCCGAAACAGGTAACAGATAGTGGATTTGTTATTGTATTAACAATATTTCCGGCCAAATGGTTCATGGCAAACGGACTTTCAAAGTTATAATCTAATAACTGAGAAATGCAACAAATATGAAGGAATTGTATCTCAGGAAGGAGCAAAATCCGGTTGATCAAAATTACATTCAATATGAAATAACCTGGCGCTTTGAGCATCGGGATACCTCTACCCCTGGCAGCAGGGTACCTGTTTTCGGAAAGCCCATCAGTAAAATGTAGTTATCCATTCAGCAGTAACGGTCCAGGATTCTCCTGACATCCAGGGCATATCCGCCGCCAAAGAGGTTTACATTGACCATCAGCGGGTAAAGGTTATGAATATCCAGGCGATCTTCCCATCCCTTTTCCAGGGGGAATGCCTCTGCATAAGCGTGGTAGAAAGCGTCATGAAAACCACCAAAGAGCCGGGTCATAGCCAGGTCCGTTTCCCGGTGCCCGAAATATACGGCCGAATCCACCAGGCAGGGATTACCCTGCTCATCG
>CAZJZF010000666.1:632-1657 GCA_964550385.1 uncultured Lentimicrobiaceae bacterium
CATGAAATTTCCACTCCAGAGATCTCCATGCAGCAGTGCCGGTTTTTCTGCGGGGACCAGGGATCTCAGACTGTGGTACAATTGTTCAAAAAGCCTGACGATCTGCGAATTAATTTTACCTTCATCCCGCGCCATCTTCACCATGGGTTCCAGCCGTTCCGTGATGAAGAACCCTGCCCAGTCCGGCTGTTGCTGATTCCTTTGTGGAAGAGAGCCGATATAGTTATCATATTCCAGTCCGAAGTATTCGCTGGTATGCTTATGCAGGCTGGCCAGCGAATTGCCAAATTGTTCCCAGAAACCAGGTTTTCGTGTTCCGTTGCTTACAAATTCAAGGAGCAGCCAGGCATATGGTTCTGCAACGGCATGATGAATCACCCCGGGAACCCGAATCGTTTTTGATTCAGACAGGATATTCAACCCGAGGGATTCTTTTTCGAACATCCCCGGATAGGCATCGTTGTGATTGAATTTCAAGAAATAGACAGAATGAGAGGTGCTCAGCCTGAAACACTGGTTGATGCAACCGCCTCCAACGGGGCTAACTGAAAGGATCCGGTTTGGAGGTTCAGTGCCCCCGGCAAGAAAATCAGAAAGGCTGTGAAGGATAGATGAAGGGAGCATTCTGGATCAATCGAAGATATTGCCGGAACACATTGAACGATGCATCAGGAGGAATGTTGGTGATAAACGGTTATCAGGCGCGGCTGGTTTTGTGGGCAGGACGTTTCAGCGCCTGGTCCAGGCTGACCAGGAGGAGCAGGGCAACGGAAACGGGCAGCAGGTACATCATTTTGCCCATGCGGGCAAGGTGGCTCAGGCCTTCACCCAACCAAACGGATACGGTGCGGAATATTTCGGCAGTGTAATAGAGGAAGAATTGCCCGGGCGTGAATTCGATGCCGAACCAACTCCAGATGGGGAAAAAAAGGAGCAGGACTGCAACGCCGAAAGCTACTGCCAGGATAAGCCACTGGTAGCGGAACCGGCTGCTTACGGCAGGGTCGGGCAAAGGTTCGATGCGT
>CAZJZF010000667.1:0-764 GCA_964550385.1 uncultured Lentimicrobiaceae bacterium
TGAATGGTTGAGCAAAATAATAAAATCATTTAGGACAGCAGGATTCTTTACCATCATCATTACCTTTGTTACCATAAAACGATAGTGCCAAATATTTCAGGAATGGATGAATACGAAATTAGGAGTTTCTGTTGTTGCAGGCAGCCCAACCTTATAAAAATAAAATCAAATGGAACAGCATAATCAGTTGGATGATATCATTGGTCCTTTGGGTTGGCTGCTTACAGGAAGAGCCAGGTTGCTCATTCTGGCTTTTATGTTTCCAATTGCATTTCTTTTTGGTTTTCTGGGCTATCTCAATTACCCCGGTCATACCTATCAGGCCAGTCATGTAGTTCAGGAAGGTTCTGTCAATAATACTGCTGAAGTGACCTCGGTGGATCCACCGAACGTTAACTGGACAAATGCCCTGTATCATACAGCTCAATTATTTGTACTGCACGCACCCCACTTTGACGCAAAAGTTCCCTGGACATTACAGTTGGGCCGATGGATGGCTGCAGGCTCTTCCATTTTTCTCCTTCTGAATACAGGATTCTTCCTTTATATAGGACAAAGACTTAGATTGAAGATCAAAGGAATGCGGGGTCATACTATAATCTGTGGTATGGGGAAGAGGGGCATGGCACTTGCTGAGACACTGGTTAATGACAGAAAAGGGGTTGTCGGCATTGATCTGAACCCAACACCAGGAATGGAGGATCGCCTGCGAAAACTAAAAATCCCATTGATAATAGGGGATGGGCGAAAGAAGGAGATACTGA
>CAZJZF010000667.1:774-1653 GCA_964550385.1 uncultured Lentimicrobiaceae bacterium
GGTCCGGATGATATGACCAATTGCAGTATCACCGAAGAGGCAATTGAAACTGGCAAAAATACCAGACTTCATCAGAAATTTTATGTCAACATCAATGACTACGAGTTGCGATGTAAAATGCAGAGTACATGTATACATACCTGCGGGGAGCATGGAAGTAAAATCGAGTTTGTGGATGCCTACGCATCGCTGGCTGATCGGATTATTACCAGAGACCTTCCGGTCGATCACGAGGGAATCTCCTGTCAGGACAACCGCGAAGTACATCTGATTATCGTAGGATTTGGATCCATGGGGAAAACCCTTGCGATACGGGCTGCCCAGTTGGGAGTATTTGCGAACCAGAAGAAAATCAGGATTTCCGTGATCGACAGAGGGGCCATGAAGCACAGGGATGAACTGTTGTTTCATCACCCCTTCATCAATCAGGTCGCCGATTTCTCATTCCATCAGGTCGAAGCCATCTCACCTGACGCAAGGGAATTACTAACCAAGTGGCTGTGTCAGGAAAACACCCTGGTGAATCTGGTGATATGCTTTGATGATCAACCGGTGGGGCTCGATTTGATGTTGAATTTACTTTCCCTGCTTGAGCAGAATCATGTGCGAACCATGATCAGAGTTCAGCAAACGGGTCATTTTGAGTTCCTGATGGGGAGTAATAGCCAGGGGGGTGAAGTTGGTTTAAAACCTGGTGGAATCGGATCATTTGATATCCCTTCGTCCTATTACAATCTGATAGGTGCCGAGAGGAATAATTCAGAAAGCAACGCCAGAGAAATACATAACGCATACCTGGAGCTTAAAAAGTTAATATTGATTAAGGATCCCTTAAAATTGAAAGAAGCCGAAGCAGGAGGGGAAGTCCGGAAATGGGAT
>CAZJZF010000668.1:0-1645 GCA_964550385.1 uncultured Lentimicrobiaceae bacterium
ATCGCCATAAAGGCCTTCGCAAAAAATTAGTGCAGGGTATACAGGCCAAAGGAATAACCGATGAAAGAGTGCTGGATGCTATGCTGGAAGTTCCCCGTCATTTTTTCCTCGACTCAGCTTTTGATGAAGTGGCTTATGAAGACAGGGCATTCCCGATTGGGGAGGGGCAAACCATTTCTCAGCCTTACACAGTTGCCTACCAAAGCCAGTTGCTGGAAATAAAACCCTTTATGAAAGTGCTGGAAGTTGGTACCGGCAGCGCTTACCAGGCAGTAGTGCTTGCGGAGATGGGGGCAATGGTTTATACGATTGAAAGACAGAAAAAACTTTTTGACTCGAACGATGAATTTAAATTCTTAAAGAAATATCCCACAATCAAATTCTTTTACAGAGATGGGTATGAAGGGCTTCCCACTTTCGCTCCGTTCGACAGGGTGATTATTACCGCAGCCGCACCATTTGTGCCGCCTAAATTAATTGAACAATTGAAAGTGGGTGGTATGATGGTAATACCTGTTGGCACCGGTGATATTCAGCAGATGAAACGAATCACCAAACTGGAAGGCGGGGCAGTAAAGGAAGAAGTGTTTGACCGTTTTTCGTTTGTACCTATGTTAGGAGGGAGGGAGTCCTGAGTAATGAGTTTGGAGCCGGGAGTTCAGAGTCTGGAGTCAGGTAATTTTTTTTAATGCTAATGAGGTGAGTAATTTGACTAAAGACTACCGACTGGTCAAACAAACTGTTCCAGCAGCTCAATCCTTTTCTCAATCGGCGGATGGGTGGCAAATATATTATCCCATGAAGCTGATTTGTGGGTAGAGGGTTTGGGGTTGTCGATGAACAGTTGCGCCACATCACGGCTTTCTACCGCCTCGATCAGCGGGTCATTGGAAATTTTTCGCAGCGCATTGGCCAGGGCATAAGGTTTCTTTGTCATTTCAGCGCTGCCTGCATCCGCCAGGTATTCTCTCTTGCGGCTGATACCAAAACGAAGCAGTATGGATAAGAAATAGGCAATAGCCGTTACAACAATAGCAATAAGGATAATAGCGCCGCTTCCTTTGCTATCCCTGCTTTTTCTTCCTGAACCGGCAAAACGAAGGGAGCGAAAAGCCATTTCGGCCAGGAAGGCGAAGATGCCTACGAAAATGATCGACACGATCAGCAGCCGCACATCCCTGTTACGGATATGCGTCAGTTCATGGGCAATTACTCCTTCCAGTTCATCATCGTCCAGCTTGTTGATAATACCTCTTGATAATGAAATGGAATATGAGCTTTGGTTGATTCCGCTGGCAAATGCATTCAGGGAATCATCTTCGATGATATACAATTTTGGCATTTGCATACCCTGTGCGATACAGAGGTTTTCTGTAAGGTTGTACACTCTTTTGTTTTCCATTCTTTCCAATGGCTTGCTGCCGGTGGCCATGCGGATAAAAGCGGAATGTCCAGCCCAGGCAATAAGGAACCAAATTCCCACACCTATTAAAACAAAGGGCATTGTCTGTGCAAACAACAGGTTGGGGTCTTCGTGGTGCTCGCCGGTGGTGAAATAAAAAAGTAAATAGAACATTAACAGCAGCAGTGCCGGAAATGCTATTAATAACAGTATGGAATTAAAATTATTCTTCCGAATCTGTTT
>CAZJZF010000669.1:0-822 GCA_964550385.1 uncultured Lentimicrobiaceae bacterium
AGGCTTTACGTATCAGAAGAGTGATGAAAAGAGATGGTCTCCCGGAAGAAGAAATACTGAAAAGGATTAACCGGCAGATTAACGAAGAAATGAAAATGAAGCTGTGTGATTTTGTTGTAACCAATAATGAACAGGAACTGCTGGTCCCGCAAGTATTGAAACTACACCAGCATTTTACCAGCCTGGTCAGCACTTCACCATAAAAAAACCACTATGCGTCTCCAACTGCTCGTTGTCCTCCTGCTATCATTTTCTGCTTGTAAGCAACCAGAAAAACCAGCATCCAATTCTCATTCCCTGGCAGGGATGTGGAAGCCGGTGGAGATGGATGTACCCGGCATGAGTAAAAACGAAATCCAAAATGTAATGGACAATTTCCTGATGGAGTTTACCATTGACGGAAAGTATCGTGGTGAAATTCACACAGAAAAACAAGCTGGTACTTATACATTTGATTCCAAAACAGGGAAGCTTACCATAGTCAACAATAACAGCATTGATCACAAGGAAGAAATCTTCACTGTAAAATGGGAAAAAGATTTGTTGATGCTGGTGAATAAAGAAGGAACTGTAAAACTGAAGCGCCAATAGTTACCTCAGCTGGCTAAGCGCTTCTTTGATCCTCCTCCATCCTTCCTCAATATTTTTCATACTATTGGCAAAGGAAAAACGGACACATTTGGGTTCTCCGAATGCATCACCCATTACTGAACTTACATGAGCCTTGTTCAGCAGGTACATACTGAAATCACCTGCATTATTGATGATGGTTTCGCCGTCTGATTTTCCATAGTAACTGCTGACATCAGGAAAAACGTAAAA
>CAZJZF010000669.1:832-1645 GCA_964550385.1 uncultured Lentimicrobiaceae bacterium
TAAAAAGCTCCTTCCGGTTCAGGACAAATCAAACCGGGAATATCTTTCACAATTTCCAGCACCCTGGTTCTTCTTTTACGAAATTCCTCCACCATTTCCATCGTTGGTCTCAGATCGGAAGTCAGGGCTGTTACTGCCGCTTTCTGTGTTATGGAATTGGTACCGCTGGTAAATTGTCCCTGTACCTTTTCACAGGCCTTGGCAATATCCGGGTGCGCAGCAATATATCCCAGCCTCCAGCCGGTCATGGCAAAACCTTTGCTGAGACCGTTTACGATCACCACCCTGTCTTTGAGCTCAGCAAACGCTGCCAGGCTGTGATGTTTACCAACAAAATTGATATACTCATAAATCTCATCCGAGAGAATAACAATACCCGGGTGTTTAATAAAAACGTTGGCAAGGGCGGCTAATTCCTCTTTGCTGTATACGGCACCGCTTGGATTACAGGGTGATGAGAAAAGAAACAATTTTGTTTTAGCAGTAATCGCCTGTTCCAGTTGCGCTGGTGAAATTTTAAATTGTTGCTGAGGAGTTGTCTTAATTTCTACCACTTTGCCCCGGGCAATCTTCACCAGTTCGCTGTATGTAACCCAAAAAGGTGTGGGTATGATTACCTCCTCTCCCTCATCTACCAGTGCCAGCATGGCATTGGCAAGACTTTGCTTGGCGCCGGTTGATACTACAATATTCTCGGGCTTATAGTCAAGGTCATTATCTCTTTTAAGCTTTGTGCAAACAGCTTCTCTCAGATCCGGAAAACCGGGAACAGGCGTATAATGACTCCAGTTATCGTTTATTGCCTTTATCGAT
>CAZJZF010000670.1:0-1643 GCA_964550385.1 uncultured Lentimicrobiaceae bacterium
GACAGCTTTCGCACACCACCCTGAGTGAAAATCCCCTGCGGTTCTGAAAAATAATCACCTGCATCTTTTGGTCGAGTGCGTGGTGAATCTGTTCCAGGAGTAAAGGAGAGTAGTGAGATTTCAGGGTATTATTTTTACGTGCCATTGCCATGTCAGACACCAATACCATTGGCATGATGCTTTTCCCATACCTTTCAGGGAGAGATGCCAGATGATACTTTCCGTTTACAGCATTGTAGTATGATTCGACCGAAGGGGTGGCAGAACCGAGGATCACCGGCACCTTCAGCATCCCGGCCAGCATCACGGCTGCATCCCTGGCCTGGTACCGTGGAGCGGGATCGTACTGCTTAAAGGAGTGATCGTGTTCTTCATCCACGATAATGAGACCTGGATTTGTGAGAGGCAGAAAGAGGGCAGAACGGGCGCCTACAATAACGTGAGGATCTTCTGCATCACCGGAAAACTTCAGGATGCGATTCCACAGTTCAGCTTTCTGGTTGTCGGAATACCTGGAATGGAAAACCTGCACCCGGTTACCAAAAAACGACCTGAGCCTTCCGATGATCTGACTGGTTAGCGCAATTTCCGGGAGGATATACAAAACCTGCTTCCCTTGCCGGATTGCTTCCTGTATCAGGGTAATATAGATTTCGGTTTTTCCGGAGCCGGTAACGCCATGTAACAGCACCGGCTTTTCGGAGTCGAAACCATTTTTTATTTCCAAAAGTGCCTCTGACTGGATATTGTTGAGTATCAGCTGGGAGAACTCCCGGTTGGGTTGATAGTCTCCCAGCCGCGATACCACTTCTTTTTCTTCCACAAAGATTCCTTTGCTCAGCAATCCCTGTAAGGCTGTATTGCCTGCAGAAGATTCCTTCAGCAGATCTTTCTTCCTGATTCTGAAGGTTGCATATTGATCCCCTGATCTGGCAAGGAAAAGCATCAGAATTTCAAGTTGTTTATAGGCCCTGGCCGAGAGGGTATCCATGACAGATTTCAGATTCTCCTCGGAATGATAAAGTTCTGCAAGCCTTATCACAGAAACCGTTTTTTCTCTGTAAGTCTCTTCAATATCTTCTGAAGAGATAAGAATTTTGCGCGCCATAAGACCGTAGACCATATTCATCACCCGGGAATTTCCGATGATCTCAGCCATTTCGCTCACCGTAAGAGACTCGGAATATTGCAGCGCTTCCACAATGAGGTATTCCTTATCTGAAAGGGTTGCCATATCGCCGTTGAAATCAGGATGCAACATTACCCGTGTTTCACTTTCGAGTCTGAACGAGGCGGGAATGGCAGCCATCATTACCTCTCCGGGACTGCACAGATAGTAGGATGCGATCCATTCCCAAAACCGCAGGTAAACCTCGGAAATGACAGGACGTTCATCCGGGATTGATGATATCTCTTTCAAAGACCTGTCATCCTCGGTATCTGGCCGGATTGTGCGAATGATGCCCGCCACCAGCTTTCGGGGGCCAAAGGGGACAACAGCTCTTTTACCAGGCAAGGCAGTTTCTGCCAGATTGTCGGGGATCCGGTATGAGAATAACCGTGGCAATGGTACGGGCAGTATTACATCGGCCAGCAGCATAGGTAATTTTTCAGAAATCTCTTAAAGCGATAGTATTCTGGCC
>CAZJZF010000671.1:0-1642 GCA_964550385.1 uncultured Lentimicrobiaceae bacterium
ATGTTGGCAGGAATCTGTTTCAGGGCAGTGGCAATATCACCCCCCAGCATGGCCGAGGGCCGCCCGTCAATCAGGATCGTAACGTTACCGCTTCCCCTCAGACTCACATTTCCATCGATATCCACCTCTACCGAAGGCACGGTTTCCAGCACCTCGGTGGCGCTTTGTCCCTGACTTACAATGCTTTGATCCACATTAAAAACCCTCTTGTCGATGTGCATCTCCATTATCCCCTGTTGTGCCGTTACCTCAACTTTGCCCAGTACAGAGGCAGCTTCCTGCAGCAATATCCTATCAAACTGAAGATTCCGGTTGCGTTGATGGATCATCACCGTATCAATCCACAAATCCCTGTATCCTATAAAACTTATCCTAAGCCTGTAATCTCCAAAGGGAACCTGATTCAGCATAAATACCCCTTCATTGGTCGTAACTCCACCTGTTATCAGGCTGGTATCCGATGACTGGTACAACACCACATTGGCATATTCTACAGGTAGATTGGTTCTGGCATCCAATACTTTACCACTCACACTCCCTGCAGCCTGATTTAGGGGCTGGGCATTGACATAAAAAAACATTCCGGCTAGAAGGCCGGTAATAAAAAGAATTCTCTTCATTTTTTCCGGATCGGTTACGAGTTTTGACAATCCAAAACCCGAAAGATTGCGCAAAGAAAACAGTTTTTAACCGAAAGGGTTCAAAAAAGGCCGGCATGCAGCCGGCCCTCAAAATTACCTGATGGAAATTTCCCTTGCAGGTTTCGTTTTGGCGGTGTCGTGCTTGGGAATCGTAACCGACAGAACTCCTTCGGTATACGAAGCGCTGATTTTATCGCTGTTGGCGCTGTCGGGTAGGGTAAAGGCCCTCGAAAAAGCGTTGTAGCGGTATTCGCAACGCAGCATCTTTTTGTCTTCCTTCTCCTCCTTCTTTTCCTTATGCTCTACCGAAATCGTGAGCACATTCTTGTCGAGATTGATCCGGAAGTCATCCTTTTTGTAGCCCGGGGCTGCAAGATCAATTCTGAAATCCTCATTCGTTTCAGAGATGTTTACTGCCGGCAATGTGCCCTGATTGGTGTCGCCGAAAAATCCGGTGAAGAAATCGTCGTCGAGAATGCTGTTGAACAGGCTGGGGTTCATTCTTCTGTGCACTACTGGTAACATGGTTTAGTCCTCCTATTTTTTAGTTAAACAATTTGTTGTTTGGTTGAGGGAGGTTTGGCAATCTGTGTTCCAGTTTTTCAGAAGATCGCATAAAGATTTCATAACAAACAATATATCAATTAAATAGATAAAAATTATGAATTAAAGCAAAGACGACAAAATGGCATTTGGCAATATAAACATATGCCAATATGACATACCCCTATTTTGGCCAACATCTCCCCAAGTGGCATAAATTAATGATGATCAAAAGATTGCATTTATTTGTGTTGAGGGAGTTGAGAACTCAGCATCCTTAAACTCCTTCAGCCTTTGGCTTTGAGTCCACTCTGAAAAGGGTTTTTTATGCCACGAAGACTCAAAGACACTAAGACAAACAATTCTAAATTATTGATATTTAATTCTTAGTGATTCTTTGTGTCTTAGGTGCGCCACGAGGCGTGCGTTTATTTATAATTAAACACCTATAAGGATGA
>CAZJZF010000672.1:0-1639 GCA_964550385.1 uncultured Lentimicrobiaceae bacterium
TATTTTCCACCAGCGGCTTGGTTTCGTCTTCCATAATCACCTCCACCACCCGGTGTTTCCTGATGCGGTCCTCCAGCTGTAACATCTGAAAAACCACGTATCCCAGCAGGAAGAGCAGCGCAGCAATAATGAAGTACCTGATTTTCATAGAGATTTACAGTCTTTTGGAGAGGGAAAGGTAGGCAATAAAATTCTCATACCAGGGATTGTAAAACCTGGAGGCTCCGATGGAGATGCTGGCAAAAGGGTGGTTGTAGCCCAGTTCTCCCGATGCCTCCCAGTGTTCGATGTCGTAGCTGTCCTTGCCGATATTGCCCGACACGTAGCCATAAAGCCTTTTCCCGGAGTCCCAATACACCGTGAGGGTGGCGCCGTTGAGGTCGCGGTCCTGGGGAGCCCAGTATTTTTTCGACCGGTATTTGTAATCCCGGTATTGGTGGTAGATGCCCACAGTGATTTTCGGGTTTTTGAAGAAGGTGTACTTTCCTGACAGGGAGTATTGTACGCCGGGATTCCGCCCGATGGTGTCGGTTTCGCTGATGATTTGTAGAGGTCTCACATTTACATAGCGGTAGGAGGCTTCCACGAGCAGGTTTCCCCATCCGATTTTCAGCTGGTCGGAGACGTAATCGTGTCCCACCTGGTTCCAGTAATAGTAGTAGTCGTATCCTGCCGAAAAGGTGTTCGAGAACCTCCATTTTTTGATCCGTGTTCCGTAATCCCAGGCGAAGCCATATGTGGTCCACTGATCTTCTTCGATGCTTCCCCCGAAATGGAGGCTGAGCTGATGGGAGCCCAGTTGATATTGCCCTTTGAGCCAGGTATGGTCGTACCAGCGCAATTGGGTTTCACTCTGAAAATATTGCCTGCTCGAGTGGTCGAGGAGGTGCCCGAAACGAAGGGTAAGCCTGTCGGAAAGCCTTTTGGTGATTCCGAGCACCTGTACCACTGCATCGATGTTGTAGGCTGAAGTATCGCTGCCGATGTCGATGGGTTCCCGTTCGTTGATGTACATAAGCTGATAGGAGACCGTGAATGCCATGGCTCCTTTGGCGGATTTCAGCAGTGCTTTGATCTCCTCATTCTTCGGTTCCAGTATTGCCGCTTTTTTCAGATAAGGTAAAGCCCCTGCAGGTTTACCGGCAGCCATCAGTATTTTCCCGGCACCCGCCCAGGCAAGTGCCTGTTTGGGTTCAGCTTTGGTCATTTTCAGGAAAATATCCAGGGCTTCATCCGATTTTCCGGTGTTGATCAGTGCATACGAAAGATCTTCCAGCAATGGGTAGTGCCCGGGCAGGAATTGCAGGGTTTTCTGGTACCATTTAGCGGCATCGGCAAATTTGCCGGTTCGGTAGAAACATCGCCCGATGCCCCAGAGCGCTTCGGTGTTGGCGGTATCTGTTTCAGCCACTTTCATATAGTGTTTTGCTGCGGCAGAGTAATTCGCAGCAGCGAACTGCAGCCGGGCTACTGCCAGATGGGCATCCCAATCGGCTGGTGCCAGTGTGAGGACCTTCTGATAGCAAAACAGGGACCTTTCCGGGTTGCCGTTCAGCCTCGCTTCGAACCCCTGCTGCCTACAGTAATCTATGTTGGTAGTATCGCCATTCCCTGTTTTGGAACTGAGGGATGGGGAAAA
>CAZJZF010000673.1:0-1635 GCA_964550385.1 uncultured Lentimicrobiaceae bacterium
CATCCTGCTCGGCACTTTGTTTGCCATACCAGCGACTCTCATGGCTTACTGGTGGATCAAATGGAGAACGGGCAGCCAGTTGATGCAGGAGCCACTGGTGCCGGTAGCGCCCGAAAAACGGGAGCTTCCTTCGGTGTCGCTTTCATTACTTCCGGTACTAACGCCCATTGTGCTTATTGCAATTCGTTCCCTGCTCACCATTATCGACGCTGCAGATGCTACATTGATAACCCGTGTACTGGCATTTATCGGACAACCGGTGATGGCGCTGCTCATGGGAGTTGTGCTGAGCCTGCCACTTCTGGGTAAGCCTTCAATTGCCAACCTGAATCAGGTACTCGAAAGTGCTCTTCAGAAGGCAGGTCCTATTCTGATAGTTACTGCTGCCGGTGGTATGTTTGGAATGGTAATCAAAGAAACAGGTGTTGGCGCCTATGCCGGATCGTTGCTGATTCATACAGGTATCGGGTTGGCAGTTCCCTTTCTGATTGCTTTTATGATGAAAACAGCCCAGGGATCATCCACCGTGGCCATTATTACGGCCGCTTCGCTGGTGGTGCCTATGTTGCCCTCGCTTGGACTCGATTCCGAGAATGGAAAACTGTTGGCTATGCTGGCTATGGGCGGTGGTTCGATGATGGTGTCGCACGCCAACGATTCCTATTTCTGGGTAGTTTCCCGTTTTTCGGGAGTCAATGTGGATACAACACTCCGGATTTATTCCTCTGCGACAGTGGTTATGGGTGTGACGGTATTTTTACTGGTATGGATAAGTTCATTTTTGATGCTATAAATCATGCGTAAAACGGCTGAACAAATTTTCCTCGCAGGTGTCAAATCGGTTATGCCCGATCAGCTCATCCGGTCGCAGGTTTTTCTTTCCGAAGGAATACTAAGGATTTGTGGTGATAACTATCCGCTTACTAATTACCAGAATATTTTTATACTGGGAGCAGGAAAGGCATCGGCTTTAATGGCCCGAGAGATGGAAAACCTGCTGGGTGATTACCTCAAGGGCGGCCTTATCGTTACAAAAAAGGGCCATGGATGTTCCCTGAAGCTGCTTGAATGCAGAGAAGCTGCCCATCCTGTTCCTGATGCCAACAGCTTTGCCGCTTCTGAGGCACTGCTGGCTATGGCGAAGCAGGCCTCGGAAAACGACCTTGTGATTTGTCTCCTTTCGGGAGGTGCATCTTCGCTGATGGCTGATGTCCCTGACGATCTGACCCCCGACGACTTGCGACAGACCAATGCTTTGCTGGTAACTTCAGGAGCATCGATCGCTGAGATTAATACGGTTCGTAAACATCTTTCGAAACTGAAAGGTGGACAGCTGGCACAGGCAATTTTTCCGGCCCACTGTGTTAGCCTTATTCTTTCGGATGTGGTGGGCGATCGGTTGGATGTAATTGCTTCAGGTCCCACAACACCCGATACCACCCGATTTTATGATGCATACGATGTGTTGCATCAGTATCAACTGGTGGACAAACTACCGGTTGCAGTAATCAACAGAATTAAAAAGGGAATGGCAGGAGAAATTAGCGATACACCCGACGCTCAGCATCCCTGTTTTGCCCGGGTAAAAAACTATATTATCGGAAATAACCGCAGAGCGCTGGAAGCAGCGGCAAG
>CAZJZF010000674.1:0-1628 GCA_964550385.1 uncultured Lentimicrobiaceae bacterium
CTGTTGACATCAAACGTTTTATCCGACATTTCGAAAAACTCGACATCATTTTGACCGGCACCCCATTCCTGGTAAAATGGCTCCATCAATGGAGCTATCGAATTGCATGGGGGACACGTAGTAAAGAATATCTTAATCATCACCGTCTTTCCCTGGTTGAGGTAGTCGGCATACAAATGATGCACCTGGCCTTCAATGTCTGTAACCGTAAAATCAGGCGCCAATTGGGCTCTCAGGTGAAGACTTGTAAAAAAGGAAAGAAAAACGAGGAGACTTGTTCTCATAGTACAAGTAGGTTTGAATTAGAAAATCAGGATTCGGGGTGCTTGGAAGAGGACAGGAGATAAACCACAAATAAGGTGCCACCTTCGAACTGTAAGTGGTCCATTCTCTTTTTGGAACTGCACGGGGCAACACATATCCATATTATATGCCATTTGAAATCGGAACATTCCAGCATCTTTAATAACCGTAAATGAAGGAGTGAATATCCCAATGGGGACCAGGTTGGCCGTATAAAGTTAAACATATTAAATATATGTTGGTTATTGGTGCGTAGTCCGGGCAGCACTCCCGGCCAGAAATTATCTTTACAGCATGCAATCAGGGCAAAGGGGAATTGTACAAGTGATCGATGTTGGCATGATTCCTTATAAGGAAGCCTGGGATTTGCAGACAGCCATCCACAAGCAACTTGTGGACAACAAACGGGCCGGGTATCCTGTGCCCCAGCAGCATTATTTCCTGCTATGTGAGCATCCCCCTGTTTTTACCCTGGGAAAGAGCGGTTCAGAAGACCATCTCAAGATCAATGAGGAGGAGTTAGATGCCTACAATATTGAGTATTTCAAAATCAACAGGGGAGGCGATATAACCTTTCATGGCCCCGGCCAGCTGGTGGGGTATCCCATTCTGGACCTGGATCTGATTTTTACAGATGTTCACCGGTATGTCCGAAGCCTCGAAGAAGTGATCATCAGGGTACTCAAGTATTATCAGATCCAAGGGGGGAGAAATGACAGATACACAGGGGTTTGGGTCCAGTCACCGAATGCCGGGCAAGAGTTGCAGAAGATCTGTGCTATCGGTGTCCATCTGAGCCGTTGGGTGACGATGCATGGATTTGCGTTCAATATCAACACCAACCTCTCTTATTTCAATCATATTATTCCCTGCGGTATAGCGGATCCGGACAAAAGTGTCTGTTCCTTGAGTGGGCTTCTGGGGAAAGATGTAGATTTGCAACAGATTAAAAATCAGGTGGTAGCTGAGTTCGGACAGGTATTTGAAATAGAAATGCAAAATGCTGTACGGAACCAATTACTTCCTTTCATCCAACAAATTTTATCCTCATGAAGGTTACCAGATTTTTCATTTTGACATTGGTTGTGCTAGCATCTTATGCAGCTAAAGGCCAGGCCGTCATCAATCCAGCCATCGAAGAGACTCTTAACCAGTTTATTACATATTCAAATCAGCACGATTGGGATAAAGCATTTGATTTGTTGTATCCCAAGCTTTTTACCAAAGTGCCAAAACAAGACCTGCTTGATATCATGAAGAGCACAGAAGCCGATGGCCTGAATCTTCAGATGACGAATACCAGGATTACCTCGACCTCCGTACCC
>CAZJZF010000675.1:0-1624 GCA_964550385.1 uncultured Lentimicrobiaceae bacterium
GACGAAACGCCCCTCACTGATTAAGGTTCGAACCCATATCGGTTATGGTAGTCCAAACAAGGCAGACACGGCCAGTGCCCATGGCTCACCCCTGGGTGTGGAGGAAGTAAAGTTGGTAAAGAAAAATTTTGGTTTTGATCCCGATCGCAATTTTGAAGTACCGGATGACGTATTGAATTACTATCGTGAGGCAGGGAAGAAAGGAATAAAGAAGGAACGAGAATGGAACACACTGTACAAAACCTATAAAGAAAAATATGCAACATTGGCCGAAGAATATGAAAGGCTAAGCAGCGGAAAATTACCTGAAGACTGGAAAGAAAAACTACCCGTTTTCAAGGGTGAAGAAAAACCAATGGCCACGCGCAAAGCCTCAGGTAAAGTACTCAACGCCATTGCAGATGCTATTCCGAATTTAATAGGTGGTGCTGCAGATCTCGCTCCCTCTACAGACACTAACCTGGAGCGGTTTGAATCATTTTCAGCTGCTAATCACAAGGGTCGCAATTTTCATTTCGGCATCAGAGAACATGCCATGGGTGCTGTTATCAATGGGATGGCGTTGAGCAAATATGTTATTCCCTATGGGGCTACCTTCTTCGTATTTTCTGATTACATGAGACCGCCTATTCGCCTTGCGGCCATTATGAAAATACATTCCATTTTTATTTTTACCCATGATAGCATAGGATTGGGAGAAGACGGAACCACCCATCAGCCTGTAGAACAGCTTATTGGTTTGCGATCTGTTCCAAACCTGACAGTGATTCGCCCTGCAGATGCGAATGAAACAGTTCAGGCCTGGCGTGTAGCCCTTGAACATAAGGGAGGACCCATAGCACTTGTATTGACCCGTCAGGGAATCCCCATCATTGATCAGAAAAAATATACAAAGGCAAGTGAGCTGGAGAAGGGAGCTTATATACTTTCCGAATCAGAAAAATCACCGCAGATTATTTTGATCGCCACAGGCTCGGAAGTCCAATTGCTTTTGGCTGCACAACAAAAATTAAAAGAGCAAGGCATTGCAGCCCGCGTGGTGAGTATGCCTTCATGGGAATTGTTTGAAAAGCAAAACGCAGACTACAAAGAAGGAATATTCCCCAAAGTAATTCGGAAGCGTTTGGCCGTAGAGGCCGGATCACCGCTGGGCTGGCATAAATATGTAACCGATGAAGGCGATGTGATTGGCATTGACCGATTTGGTGAATCTGCACCAGGGGAAGAGGTGATGAGGGAGTATGGGTTTACAGTAGAAAATGTTGTTGAAAAAGCGAAAACCTTGCTGGATGAAAAGCTACAAAATAGAAGATCATGATAATTGCTGCTGAAAAAAAAGCGGATTTATTAAAACCAATAGGAGTGGCCTCAGACCATGCCGGCTTCGAATTGAAGGGATACATGCTAAAAGAGCTGAAGGAGAACGGATGGGAGGTAGTTGATTTTGGAAATACTGAATTTAATCCAACGGATGATTACCCAGATTATGTCATCCCACTTGCCCAGGCAGTAGCCCAGGGTACCATCACGCGGGGTATTGCTATTTGTGGTAGTGGTGTAGGCGCATCGATTGCTGCCAACAAAGTGGCTGGTGTAAGGGCAGCGTTGATACACGAACACTTTT
>CAZJZF010000676.1:0-1618 GCA_964550385.1 uncultured Lentimicrobiaceae bacterium
GCACGATGAAGGCGCCCGGAGCCAGCACAAAAATCAGGATGGTTTGTGGGTTGCCTTGAGCATCGGCAGGGAAGATGGGGATTTTCATTCCAAAAAAGGCCCCGGAGCCCAGAAGTTCGCGGATGCCTCCCAGTACCATCAGGGCAAAGGCGAAACCAAGCCCCATTCCAAGGCCATCGATTATTGAAGACAGGATGCTGTTTTTGCTGGCAAATGCCTCAGCTCTTCCGAGCACAATACAGTTCACCACGATCAGGGGGATGAACAATCCGAGCTCTTTATGCAGAGCCGGAACAAATCCCTGGAGTAGCAGGTCTACCACAGTTACGAAAGTGGCAATAATGACAATAAAGGCCGGAATACGCACTTTGCCCGGAATGATGTCTTTGAACATGGAGATAAAGAGGTTCGACATAACCAGCACAAACATGGTGGCCAGTCCCATGCCCAGTCCGTTGAAGGCAGAGGTGGAAACCCCAAGGGTCGGGCACATCCCAAGCAGGAGTACCAGAACGGGATTCTCCTTGATAAAACCTTTTGTAAAGTTCTTCCACTGGTTCATTATTGCTTCCCTCCATCTTTAATGAATTCATCGTAGGCGCGCTGCACGGCATCACAAAAGCCACGCGAGGAGATGGTAGCAGCGGTGATGGCATCCACATCGCCTCCGTCCTTCTTTACTGTCAGCTTGAAGTTTGCAGGATTTTTCTCCACGAACTGTTCCGGGAATTTCGACTTCGCAGCATCCATCTTGTCGCCAAGGCCAGGGGTTTCTGCGTGTTGCAGCACCGACGTATTGATGATGGTGCCATCGGGTTTGAACCCTACCATGATCCGGAATTTGCCGCTGAAGCCATCGTTGGTATAGGTTTCAACAGCTGTACCCACAGTCTCTTCGCCCTTCTTTGCAGTGTAGAACACCAGAATATCTTTTTCGGTGACTTTCACCTCTTTCCGGGTGGCGCTGATTTCGTTGTCGAAGGGGGGCAACACTGCCTTCAGTGCTGATTCGAGCTTCTCTTTGTCTGCCTTGGCAATAGCATCGGCAGTGAGGTTTTTCACCCCTGCCAGCGACAATCCTGCCAGAACCATGATGATCAGCAGGGTGGCGACCATATTGGTGAAGGTTGATTCTTTTTTAGCCATGGTTTACTACCTCCCCGAATCGTTTGGGTTTCATACTTCTGTTGATGAGCGGCACGAAGGCATTCATGATCAGGATGGCAAAGGATACTCCTTCGGGGTAAGCACCGAACACCCTGATCAGGATGGTAAGGATTCCGCATCCGAGGCCAAAAATGAGCATCCCTTTCTTCGACATGGGCGAAGTGACCATATCAGTAGCCATGTAGAAGGCTCCCAGCATGATACCACCGGTCATGAGATGGAACAGGGGATCCACATAGATTTCAGGATTCACAAGCCACAGGATACCGGTAAAGAGCACCACGGCTCCGAGGTACGACACCGGGATGTGCCAGGTAATCACCTTGCGGAATAGCATGTACAAAGCTCCCAGCAGAAGAGCCGCTGCAGAGATCTCTCCCACACACCCCCCCATGTTACCGATAAGCACATCCACATAGCCGGGAAGTTCAGATAGGTTTCCGGCTTTCAG
>CAZJZF010000677.1:0-1339 GCA_964550385.1 uncultured Lentimicrobiaceae bacterium
CGGTCAGGTGGCTTATACGATCGATCAGGGATACACAGGCAGCACTATTAAAGGTGTCCAGCAACCCTTTGAGTTTATTTCCCTGGGGGTTGAAGATGCCGAAGGAATTGAACTGCAATGTATTGCTTATCCAAATCCGACTTCAGATTTTATCAGGCTGAAAATCGACAATTATGACCTGGAAAACCTTGATTATGAACTCTATGACCTGACCGGTAAGTTATTGCAATCACAAAAAATCTCAGACCGGTTGACTACTATTTCCATGCGTGATCTGCCTCCGTCGCAATACTTTCTTAAGGTATCTGAAACGGGACAAAGTTTAAAAACATTCAAAATCATTAAAAACCAATAAATTCTATAGCCATGAAAACAAGTTACATCAGGATAGTTTTAATAATGATATTCATTCTATCCGTTTCCAGTCTGCTCAATACAATAAATGCCCAGGTGCCCCAAAAAATGAGTTACCAGGCCGTGGTCCGCGATGAAAATGGCGGACTGATCAAAAGCAATATGGTTGGGGTCCGTGTACAGATCATCCAGGGGAGCGAATTCGGTGGATCCGTATTTGTAGAATTTCACCAGGCTTTGACAAACGCCAATGGCCTGGTTACACTTAAGATCGGTGATGGCACCGTGGTTTACGGTGAATTCTCAGAAATAGACTGGTCTGATGGCCCGTATTTTATTAAGACCGAAACAGATCCGACCGGGGGCACGAATTATACCATTGCGGGCACCAGTGAACTGATGAGCGTACCCTATGCGTTATTCGCCGGTTCTTCCATGCCGGAAGGTTCGATAATCATGTATTCGGGAGAGTGGAATTTCGACAATACCGGTTTAGGTACAGGAACGTTATCGGGCTGGGCCCTTTGCAACGGTAAGAACGGCACTCCCGATCTGACCGACAGGTTTGTTATGGGAACGAATACCTCTTCGCAACTGAAAACAACCGGTGGAAGTAATTCATATTCATTGGCAATAGGCCAGCTACCCTTGCACAACCACTATTTCTCTACCATGAACGCTGGAGAACACTCGCATACACTCACAATAAACAGTGCCGGTAATCATGGCCACAACATCACAATCGATGCCGGAGGAACCCACTCTCATACCAACTATCAAAATGGGTGGGGAATCTGGCTCGCGACAAATCCGAATTATGGTCTCACAGTATTTGAGGGTAATCCTGAAACCCGATATTTTCCAGCTAATTCAACCAGCCCCGGCAACACTACTACATCGACTGCCGGCTCACATTCACATGGCAATTCTTGCAGTAGCAGCGGTAACCATACTCATCCCGGAACAGCAGCCATTGCCGGGACAC
>CAZJZF010000677.1:1349-1613 GCA_964550385.1 uncultured Lentimicrobiaceae bacterium
TACAGACGATACGGGGTCCGGCAATCCTGTCGATAACCGCCCGGCATTCGTAAAACTTGCTGACATCATTAAATTGTAATGACTATCTTTACCCGGCCAAAAATCAATTGCTATGCCTTCGCAAAAACAGCTCGACCGGATCCGGAAAATGATTGAACCTTACTGCATTACGGATGGAAAAGGATTTAAACTGAAACATTTTGATCCGGGGGATACAGGCGATTTTACCAAAGGCGACAAGGAGATTTTTAAAGAGGCCCTGGA
>CAZJZF010000678.1:0-1605 GCA_964550385.1 uncultured Lentimicrobiaceae bacterium
GTAAGTACAACAGGTACCCCTCCAATAGATGAAGCCACCTGTGGCGACCCATAAGAATTGTTCATGGTAGTACCTGAAGAATTCGTGGCACCAATAATTCCGATCTCATCCCCGGCTGCAATCGGAATGTTCACGTTCTGCACCACGCCAAACGGAGCATTGGTAATCATGGCAAGGGTTGTGAATTGGCTACCGCTCGGATAGACCAAAGGATAACCGCTGAATTTCACTACCTGGATGTATTGACCTCCTGAGGTAACGGTATTGGGTACCATGAGACCCGTAATCGTCATATTTACCGGTGCTGTAAAGTGAAAACCACGGGTTTGTGAAGCCGCGTAATTACTGCTTTGTGTTCCGTTATACAATGAAGTTGGTGGGCCCATTGCCGATCCGGCCTGTACCCAGAAAGTTGTGGTATCAAACAAGGGTGGCGTAATATAGGTGTACCCTGTATCGAGCTTAACAGTTGCAGTGTCAGCAGCAAACCATTCGACCGGCATGGGTGATTGTGCCGTAAGTGTAGCCTGGGTTCCATAGGTAATGTTGACAGGTGAAGTTACAACAGGTGGCGCCGGAGTTTCCAGCGACATCAGCGAATCCACTTCAATACTGTCATTCTGCTGGTTGGGATCTCCGGTTACACTTACATAAGCCCTGATGGTGAACATGGTATCACCGGTAAGGGGCGCT
Source organism: uncultured Lentimicrobiaceae bacterium (assembly GCA_964550385.1). Taxonomy (GTDB): domain Bacteria; phylum Bacteroidota; class Bacteroidia; order Bacteroidales; family SKPS01; genus SKPS01. The sequence goes on from CAZJZF010000678.1 coordinate 694, forward strand.
GTCAGGTTGGCCAGAGTGGCAAAAGTAATCAGCTTATTGGTTCCCGGAGGAATGGTGTCTGTGATATTCTCCGGAGTGATCCATGGGCTCGAATTTACCTTGTATGACATTGTTGCACCACTCTTCAGCGTATCGGTTCCCTGATTAAATACACGGATGGTGATGGGTTCGGTATACACTGCACAACCGGTTTTTACCAGCAGTTCAGATATTCCCAGATCGTAGGGTGGAATTCCTCCTACATTTACCGTAACAGGAATGCGGGTGCTGAAACATCCGGTAGCGGGTGCACTGAAAATCTCGATTTCACGGAAATTGGGGTTGGATAACTGCCCGGTGATCATCTGAAACTGGGTCAGGCGGAGCCGGGTGGTGCTGATGGTTGGGAAAAGCACCTCATTTTCGCACTGAAATGGCAGGTTTGAAAAAGTATGGAACATAACCCAGCCTGTTCCGTCCCAATAATACATGGTTGCTCCCGACATGGTTCTGTTGGCTGCCTCCGCATGGTGAATCTTCATTTTGTTGATGGTCTGCGGTGTGGGCCAGGTGAACTCCAGATACTCTACATGGGGTGTTGTGGAGGGTGGCGTTGATGTAGAGATCCACATTTGCTGGGTGCCACAGGTTCCGAAATTCAGGTCATTCAATGTACTGCAAGCTCCTGTATTGCAGGTACTTGCATTGGCAATGGCCAGAGGGGCTATGTTTGTGCCCGGCGGGCTGGCGCTGGAGACTCCCGACTGTACCGCAACCCAATACACGGTAGTATCATACAAAACAGGAGTAGTATAATACGGACCTGTACCAATGGTCGCCGAAGCGGTATCACTGGCATACCATTTTACTGAATCGGTACTTACGGCATGGAGAGTAACATAAGTGGCATACGGAATGGTGGTATCATTGATC
>CAZJZF010000679.1:0-1605 GCA_964550385.1 uncultured Lentimicrobiaceae bacterium
ACTGGGCTGTGGTTTCGGGGGTATAGAAACGGTTTACCATCAGCACCGGGATCATCAGGCTGGCGGTGTTGAGGATGGCCGGCACCGCCTGGAAGAGGGGAAAATCTTTGTAACGTCTTGCAACCCCCAGAATCGTGGAACGGTCGACTCCCTTAAATGTTAACCCGTTTCGCAGGCTTTGCCACCAGGCCACAGAGAGGTTTACCACTCTGCCGAGAAGGTCGCCCCAGAGGAGCCCTCCCTGCAAGGAACCTGCCCCTGCAGTCGCCTGCACTGCCCCCTCCGACACCCTTCGTGCAATGCGGTTCATGGCAGAAGCTCTGAATGCCTTGTTCCGGATAAGCCAGTAGTTGAAGGTCTGTCCGGCTCCGAAAAGCAGCACTCCCGGCGGGATCGCCCACAGCCAGCCGGATTCCTCAACAGGCCCGTCGGTCCACTGTGTAATCAATGCCGGCATCAGCGCAATCATCAGGGCAAACAGCAGGGAAAAGCCCAGATTAATCAACAGCGACAGCACCACAAGGGCAGAGGCATCCCTTTTCTCTTCGGGCAGCACAATGGCCATCTCATACCGGAGGGTTACCAAAACTATAAGGATGGAAGTGATGCTGTTGTAAACCGCAAAGAGGGCAAACACCTCCGCATCAAACAGGCGTCGCAGCAGAGGCTGCAGCAATACCGGAATCACCTGGGCGATAGCAGTGCCGGTGAGCAGTGTGGTGAAGTTTTTTACAAATCCCGAACGTGGGTTGAAGAGCTGCATACGACAGGTTGAGGGTGCAAACGTAATTTTTTTTTCGGTGTCATCTCCTTTTTTTGGATTTCGATCAACTATACACTCAAATACCATTTTAAGATGCATTGGGATCTGAAACATGAATACCTGAGGGGCAGGAGGGCGGGACAGCGGCTCGCCCGAGGTGCGCCGCACTGATCCCCCATCGGTGTGGCGCTTATAGAGTGGGGGAGATAAGTGATTGAATGATTTATAAGCAGCCACAAAAAAACAACTAACATTATGAAAATCAATACAAAACTTTTATTAATCATCCTGCTGGCAGCGGTCGCCTGTTTTACCTACGGCCAAACGCCCCTGCGGCAGGTAATTTACACCACCACCACCAGCAAGGTGTTTGCGGTGCCGGAAAATATTAAGATTGAAGAAGAGGTTACCACTTATGACCTCACCAAAATGACATCGACCGATAAAAATGCCAGGCATATGCTTGTCATCGGATCTGACGGAAAAATGACCATGAGTACCTGGTTTCTGGAGACCCCCCGCTACCAGTACGACTACGAATTCGGAGTGGGCAGCAGTATTACAAACGAAAACGGTACTTACATTTTTGATCACGAAGGGAATGCCCTGGATTCGGTTATGGCAGATACGCCAAACCCTGATTTCCAACTCCATCCGGACTCTATTGAGGATTTTGGCCTTAATCTGCTCTTTCATCAGAGTACTGCCCAGATGCAATTAATGTTTGAAAGCCTGGACTTTCTGGTATCCCTCTCTGCTGACGGATCTGAATTGATTGCCATCAACGACAGTATTGAAATTTACATCAACCCTACAAGACTGACCTTCGAAACAAGGTTTTT
>CAZJZF010000680.1:0-1597 GCA_964550385.1 uncultured Lentimicrobiaceae bacterium
GGTATATTGAATCGGAACCGTTGGTTCTTTGTGAAGATCACCGGACGCCGGCGTATTGGCAAGACCACCCTCATTCAGCAAGCGCTGCAGGTTTCGGAGCGGACCCACAAGCTATACATTCAGATTCCTGATTCGGATCCATCCGGAGTGCTTGCAGCGGCAAATAACTACCTGCGGTTGTTTGGGATCGACAGAACGGTAGGTAATCTGCTTGAATTTGCCGGTTGTATAGGCCAGCTCATCCGCCAGGGATATGTGGTGGCTTTGGATGAATTCCAGTATTTTAACAGAAAGCACCTTTACGATTTCAACTCTTTTCTGCAGTACGAAGTGGATCAGCTTGCCAATTCAACAGAGAATATCCCGGGTGGATTGATCGTTCTGGGCTCTATTCATGCCGAAATGGCGGCTCTGGTTGATGGCCGAAACTCCCCTTTATATAACAGGGTAACAGATAGTTTCGAGCTTCATCACCTGGACATGGAATCTCTGCTTGCAATGATGCAACTGCACGGGAAAGTTAAAGCAGAGCATATGTTGTTTTTATGGAATCTCTTCGAAGGGGTGCCAAAGTTCTACCGTGACACCTATGAACAGGGGGTTTTGGTTGCTGACAGAAAGACGTTGCTCCACAAAATGTTTTTCGCGAGCTCGTCTCCTTTACGTGGGGAGGCTGACAACTGGTTCCTCAGTGAACTGAGAGGCAGATACGACGCCCTGCTTCAACTTATAGCAAATAAACCCGGCTGCTCCCATGCCGATATTTTGGAGGCCACCAGAACCTATTACGGCGATGACACACGACAGATTGGTGCCTATCTGAAAATCCTCTCTGATCGTTATGGCATGATTGAACGGAAATTACCCGTGTTTTCACCACCTAAAGCGCGTGCCGGCAGATACTATATCAGTGACAATTTTCTGCGCAGTTGGTTATCGGCGCTAAAGCTCCCGGTTTCAGCCTCAAACTTCAGGCCGGTTGACGAATTGGTGAATATGGCCGATCAGAGTTTGATGACCACGGAAGGTTATAGCTTCGAAAAAATGGTGAGCCTGATTTACGAAGAGTTAAGCCGCAAAAACAAAGGAGATTTTCAACTTTCACAAAGAATTGCGGGTTATTGGGACAGAAAAGATACTGAAATCGATTTGATAGCGATCAGTGAATTTTCAAAAATTATTCGCTTTGGTACCTGCAAAAGGAATGAATTACGATTGGAGAAAAGCCTGCCGGGTCTTTTTCAATCCGCAGCAGCATTCCTCGGTACCAACCAACAGTTTCAGCATTACAAGAAAGAATATGTAGCTATTGCACCTGAAATATCTGTTGGCATACAGCACAAGCTTGCAAAAAATGGGGTCATCATCCAGCCACTGAACAAATTATTTCTGGATCTTCTTCCGGTTACGTAGCCTGCTGACGGATCCGCGTCACTTGTAATGAGGGTGGTCCCTGAGGGGAGTCGAAGGGTTCAATGATCAAGGATCAAAGAATTGTTCCTTGCTCCGCGTTCCTTGTTTGTTGTTCGTTGTTTGTTGTTCGTTGTTCCCTTCGGCTCCCCTTCGGCTCCGCTCAGGGACCGCGCTCAGGGCGAGT
>CAZJZF010000681.1:0-1595 GCA_964550385.1 uncultured Lentimicrobiaceae bacterium
TGGCGCCATTGCTAAGAGTCCACTCGTAATAGGATTCCTTTTCCATGAACTTTTCATTCTTTACCTTTCCCGGCTTCAAAGACAAAGAATGAAGAGGCTTGCCACTTACTTTATCAACATATGCCTGAACAGGTTCTTTTTCAGCCTGAGCAATCATAGCCAACAGGGCTTCTTTGTCGGGCAGAGCCTGGGCATAGCTTTCTGGAGCCGTAAGCACCACAACACGGTTTTTGTCGGTCATCCACTGGCCAGCCAGCTTGTTGATCTCTCCAACAAGAATTTCCGGCATCAGAGCTTTCGTCATTTCAAATTCAAATTCAGCCCCCGGAATGGGCTCATCATTCAGGAAATTACCAAAATATTCCCAGGCAAATTCTTCAGACTTCCGGTTGTTTCGTTCGTTGTAACTCTTCTCAGCTGAAGCAAGAAATTCCTTTTTTGCCCTTTCAAGCTCCGTTTCCGTAAAACCGAACTTCAGCACCCGCATATTTTCTAAAACGAGTGTTTTGAGAGCCTTGCTCACATCGGGATTATTGAGCACGGCAACAGTATAGTACATATCGGTCGACTTCACAAAATTTCGGTAGATGCTCGCAGCATTTACGAAGGGGGGATCTGCCTGCTGCACAATTTCGCTGAGGCGGGCATTGAGCATGGAGTTGTACAACTCCTGCATCAGGATATTGCGCGAATAGTTGAGGCTGGATTTTTCGGTAATTGCCGGATGCTTGTAGTACACCATAAGCTGAACCATCCGGGCCTCCTGGTCGGTAACGATGGAGACTTTGGTTTCGGGGTGCTCAGGGACCATTTCGATGACCCTGGGCTTCGGGTTTTCCGGTTTTGGAGCAGCTGCAAACATCGCTACAATTTTCTTTTGCATCTCCCTCACATCAAAATCACCAATGGCGATAATAGCCTGCAGATCAGGCCGGTACCAGTCGCGGTAAAAACGGGTTAGTGCATCATGGGGGAAATTGTCCACAATGTTCATATCACCAATTACATCATGGGTGGCATATTTTGAACCCTCGAAAAGGGTGCGGAAATAGGCATTGCGGATGCGACGAGAGCTGCCCATACCGGTACGCCACTCTTCGTGAATTACTCCGCGCTCTTTTTCAATCTCTTCCCCTTCAAAAGCCACCTGAAATGCCCAATCGTACAGGATCATCAGGGCCGTATCGATATTGGCAGGTTGTTCCAGCGGAACATTCTGCAGCATATAGTTCGTAACATCATGACTGGTAAAGGCATTGATCTCTGGTCCAAACTTCATCCCGATGGACTGAAGGTACTGGATGATCTGGTCTTTCTCAAAGTTTTTTGTACCATTAAAACACATGTGTTCTACGAAATGGGCAAGACCGTTCTGGTCAGGGTCTTCCTGCATCGATCCGGCATTCACCACGAGCCAGAACTGCCCCCGGTTTTTGGGTTCTTCGTTGTGCCTGATGTAATAGGTTAGCCCATTGGGAAGTTTCCCGATCAGTACGTCCTTATCAACAGGATACGACTGTCTGGGGTCAAACTTTGCCTGTGCTGACACCGCAATCCCTGCCGCAATTAACAGGACTGTGAAAAATAACTGCTTG
>CAZJZF010000682.1:0-1594 GCA_964550385.1 uncultured Lentimicrobiaceae bacterium
AAACACTTCAGTAACCCTCATCGGTATCCCGGTTTTCAAACCTTCGGTGTACCGCTTCGATCTGTTTGATATGGGCGAAGAGACGAGCTTCCTTCCCCCTATCTTACCCGATTATGCTTTCAAAAATTCCACGTATGCTATAAAACTTGATTTCAACCTTCCGGGGAGTGATGCGTCCATCTCCTGGACCGAAGGCTTCAGCCCCGAGTATGGATTTGGCGTTGACTCAATCGCCCTGTTTCCTTCTGCCTCAATTCTTTACAAACCAGCTTTCTACAAAAGAAAAGTGCTGGGACTTGATGCAGCCGTACCTTTGGGCAAGGTGATTCTCAGGGCAGAGGCTGCATGGCAGTTTACGGACGGGTACAAAGAAAAGATGTACATCCCCCACCCCGGCCTGAACTATGTTGCAGGCATTGAGGCTGATATACTGGGTTTTAAAACCATAGCGCAGTATATCGGAGGATATGCCATGGATTTCAGCCCGCTTCAGAAGCCCCTTCTCCTGAACCCTGCCGATCCTCTGGCACAGATGGCTTATGCCCGCGACATGATCGTGTATGAATCCGCAATGTTCAACCGCAGGATCTTCTTCCAGCAGGAAGAGACCAACCACGCGGTATCGCTCTCCCTGATCCGCTCATTCCTCTGGGACACCTTTACCGCGGAGGCAACCGGATACTACAACATCACCTCCGAAGAAGCCATGGGGAGAATTGCCCTGGCATGGCTCCCTTCCGACGGGCTGAAACTTACCCTTGGCGGCCAATTGTTGGGAGGCTCCGACAAAACGGTTTTCTACCACGCCGGCAAAGTGCTTAGCGGTGCATTCCTGGGCATGAAAGTTACCTTCTAAATATCCAATCCACTTCCATAATGTCACGTAAATCAAGGCTGATCATTTTTATCCCTGTTCTCATAACCCTGCTGTTTGCATTGCCATTGCTGCGTGCCAGGATCAACCCCGATCTGAACGAATACCTTCCGAAGAATACCGCTGCACGTTTGAATTTGCATACTACCGATTCCCTGTTCGGGCGAAGTGATGTGCTGCTCATGGTTTTTTCAGCCGATGATGTACTGCATGGCGCATCTCTGGATCACCTTCGCCGCATCGTTGAAGGTGTTGAACAAATGCCTGAAGTGCGTGATGTAATATCCCTTTTCTCAACCCGTCACATACGTGGGGAACAAGGGGCAATGATCGTAGATCCCGCCGTTCCGTTTATCCCCACAGAACCAGCAGAAACCGATTCTCTGCGGAAAATCATCAAAAACAATCTATTGGCTTATCCGCTTCTTTTGTCGGAAAATTTCAAACAAACGCTGGTGCTGATCAGTCCGGCAGAGGGGATAAGCGACAAAGCCCTGTTCAGCAGTCTCGACAAAGTCCTGGCAGCAGAAAAAGGACCCGGAGAGGTGCTGCTTGGAGGCATGCCCTACCTGCGCCACGAAATTCTTCGCAGCGCCATCCGCGATCTTCTGCTGCTGCTACCAATAGGATTTCTGCTGATGATGCTGTTTCTTTACCTGTCGTTTCGCGAAATCAAAGGGGTGCTTCTTCCCCTCTCGGTAGTGGCCATGGCGGTGGTGG
>CAZJZF010000683.1:0-1593 GCA_964550385.1 uncultured Lentimicrobiaceae bacterium
GAAGGCATAAGTCCGATTTCGACCATTTTGGGATCCATCAGATAATATAGGGCAAACAGATCGGCGCGGGTCTCTTCCAGCACAGAGCTGTAGTTTTTCAGGGCTTCGGAACTCACTTTAGGCAGCAATTGACCAGAGCCATGTCCCAGGCATTCATGCAGATCGGTGTGCAGATTGCCTGCCAGATAACCATAATCTTCAAGCAGTTTGATCTCTGTTTCATCCCAGGCGAATTCTTTGGTGGCTCCCTCCTTTTGTCTTACCTGATCGTAGGCGTAGGTGATGTTGTCCATGGTTACCGATTTGGAGCCATGCTCTTTTCTGATCCAGTCGGCATTGGGCAGGTTGATTCCGATGGGAGTTGTGGGATAGCAGTCGCCACCCAGGTGGGCAACGGTAATCACCTTTGCGCTTACACCCTTTACCTCTTTCTTTTTAAACCTGGGGTCTACCGGTGAATTGTCTTCGAACCATTGGGCATTATCGGATATTTTATTGGTACGCTCAGAGGCTGCAAAATCCTTGAAATTTACCACCGACTCCCAGGTAGCTTTCATCCCCAATGGATCGCCATAAACCTCTGTAAAGCCATTTACGAAATCTACCACAGGCTCAGTGTTTTCTACCCACAATACATTGAATTCGTCGAAGGAGCGGAGATCGCCGGTTTTATAGTAAGCAATAAGCTTCTGAAGGGAGGTTTTCTGGGCATCATTTTCGGCAAAAGGAAGAGCCTGTTCCAGCCAGTATACCACTTTTTCGAGTGCGGGGGAATAGAGCCCACCCACCTTGTATACCTCTTCCAGAATTTTTCCGTCACGCTTAACCAACTTGCTGTTGAGGCCATAGGAGATAGGGCGGGGATCATTTTTCGCAGCCATTTTTTTGTAAAAGGCGGTCGCCTCTTTTTCGGTCACCCCTTCGTAAAAGTTGTTTGCAGAAGAGAGCAGCAGATCTTTGGATGGATCGAGAGAAATCCGTTTCGCATCTACACCGGGATCAAATAAAATGGGCACAATCATATCAATCAGCTGTTCAGGAGTCTGACCCTCTTTTACAGGCCATACTGCATCTTTGCTTTGTGCAACGAGTTGTCTGAAGTACGGTTCATCAAATCCCGGAGTGTGCTTGTCGGCACTGGAATGGTGATGAATACCGTTCGAAAACCAAACCTGTTTCAAATAAACCAAAAATTCTCCGAATTCTTTGGTGTTTCGTTCACCGGTATACTTCTCATAGATCGTCTCCAGCACTTTTCTGATGACGAGATTGTGCCGGTAGTTCTGGTCGTAGATCATATCACGACCTGCAACAGCCGCCTGACTCAGGTAGTAAATCAGTTTCTTCTGATCAAGGGTGAGACTATCCCAGCCAGGGATGGTGTAGCGCATTACATTGGCATCACCAAAGCGTTCAACAAGGTATTCGATCTCAGCAGGTTGCTGAGGTTCAGGTTCCTTTACCTCTTTTTGCTTGCATGAGAGCAGCAATGAAACAGGAATCAGTGCCATAATCAAAAAATGGTTTTTCATAAAATTTGAATTTTATTGGTGGGTAGTAATTGTTGAGCTTCTAGGTCTCCCGGTAATCCAT
>CAZJZF010000684.1:0-1592 GCA_964550385.1 uncultured Lentimicrobiaceae bacterium
ACTGCTCCTGATCTCATTTTCAACCAGTTCACGCACCCGCTCCTGAATGATGCCGCCCCACAATTGCCGGTTTACCGTTCGTTCCACCACTCTTTCAATCATGAGGGAGGAGGGTTCTATGGTGATGATGCCGGTCTTCTGCGGAATCAGCAGGGTGCTGTTGAGAATGATGGTGTTGTAAGGTTTCCCCTTGTAAATTTCCTGTACCACCTGATAATGGTCGGTTGGGATGTTTTCGGACCAGAACCCGTTGAAAGAGGGCAACTTGAGCCTTCCGATGTTTTGTATGGACAGGCGTGTGTAGAATTTCTGGGTAAGTACAATTACCTCCCCCTTGTAGGGGTTGGGGTTGGTGATGATATTGCTGATGAAGATATCCCCTTCGGGAGCCTCTACTGCTATGCCTGATGCCTGTCCCATTCCCTTCTGCTGAAGGATTAGCCACAGAATAAAAATCAGCAGCAGAGACAGATACCTGTATTTTGGGTTTGCCATATCTGTATGATTTACCAGTCTTTGTTTTTTAATGATTCATCCCTTCTGCTGGCACGCTCCTGGATCTGTTCGGCGGTTTTCAACTCCTTGTCGCGGATGGCATTCAGGATCCTTTCTGCATCTTCACGGGTGAGTTTACCTTCAGGTCGCTGAGGTTCTTTCTGCCGGTCGCGGTCTTCATCCTTTCTGCTTTCGGGCAGGGGCTGCTCCTCCTTCTGCCGGTTCTGCTGCAACTGATCCTGCTGCCGTTCGGGCTTTGGCTCATTCTGCTCTCCATGAAGCCACTGCAATGCTTTCGACAGGTTGTAACGGGTATCCTCATCAGTGGGGTTGAACCGTAAAGCCTGACTGTAAGCCTGTATTCCCTCCCTGAGTAATGTGCCTCCATCTTTCTGTCCCCGCTCTTTCAGCTCCTGATAGGACTTCAGGGCCGCGTTGCCCAGGTTGTGGTAAATGCGGCTCTTCGATATTGAATCGAGGGTGTTGCCGGCAGCAGCCCTGTAATGGCCGTAGGCATCCTGGAACTTTTTCTGCCGGTACAGCGAATTTCCGAGGTTGTAGTCTACCCTGGAATCCGTTTTTCCGGCTTTGGGAGACAAACGGTACAATTTTTCAGCTTTTTCGTAAGAACCTTTCTCATACATACGGTTTCCCTGTCGCATTTTTCCCCGCGAAAGATCTTGTCCGAAGGAAAAAGCTGGCAACAATACCAACAACAGTATCAGTCCGTTTCGCAGGGTTCCCGCCATTCGTTCGTAAAAGCTCCTGCGGTTCCTTCGGAGCGTAAGGAACAGGTCGACGGCCAGCAGCAGGAGAGCCAGGCCGGCAAACCAGCGGTAATGGAGTGTGTACTGGGATTTGTCGTCGTGGGTACGTTCGCCGCTACCCTCTTTCCTGATCGCTTCCACGATCTTGCGGGCTGCGGCATTGAGGTTTTCCGTCACAAAAAATTCACCGCCGGTAATTTCAGCAGCCTCCGCCAGCACTCCGGGCTGCATACCGGAAATAACGGTGTTCCCCTGTCGATCCTTTTTGTAGCCGGTAAGGATTCCGTTTTCATAGACCGGAATGGGTACCCCGGCAGGGCTTCCCAATCC
>CAZJZF010000685.1:0-1583 GCA_964550385.1 uncultured Lentimicrobiaceae bacterium
GAAGCCTTCTCAGGGTCGTGCGCATGAAAGACAAGGCAGACCGGAAGCTTATCCGCAAAGCCTTTCAGATGGCCCTTGACGCGCATGAGGGAATGTACCGGAAAAGTGGTGAACCTTACATTATCCATCCGGTAGAGGTTGCCATCATCTGTGCCGGAGAGATCGGACTGGGCCCCACCTCCGTGGTTTGTGCCCTGCTGCACGACGTGGTGGAGGATACCGAAATCACCCTGGCCGACATTGAGCTTCAGTTCGGGCCCAAAGTAACCAAGATCATTGACGGGCTCACGAAGATTTCCGGCATTTTCGAAAATCCCAATGCATCAGCACAGGCCGAAAATTTCAAGCGCATTCTGCTGACCCTGTCGGATGATGTACGGGTAATTCTTATCAAACTGGCCGACAGGTTGCACAATATGCGCACCCTGGACTCGATGGTGATTGAGAAACAACTGAAGATCGCCTCAGAAACCACCTATCTGTTTGCTCCCCTGGCACACCGACTGGGTTTGTATGCCATAAAAAGCGAGCTGGAAGATCTCGCCCTGAAATACAGAGAGCCTGATATTTACAACACTCTCCAGAGAAAGCTTGCCGAATCGGAATCGGAACGTAAGAAGTTCATTGCAAACTTCATTGCCCCTCTGAAAAAAGACCTGAAAGATGAAGGGATAGAGCACACCATTATCGGCCGTACCAAGTCTATCCATTCCATCTATACCAAGATGCAGAAGAAATCGGTACCTTTTGAGGAGGTATTCGACATCTTCGCCATCCGGATTATTATAGATACTGCCTTTGAGAAGGAGAAGGTGGATTGCTGGCGCGTGTACACGATGGTTACAAAGCATTACAAACCGAAACAGGACCGGCTTCGCGACTGGCTTTCCATCCCCAAGGCAAATGGATATGAATCGCTTCATACTACAGTGATGAGCCACGAAGGGAGGTGGGTAGAGATCCAGATACGAACCACCCGTATGGATGAGATTGCCGAAAAAGGGTATGCTGCACACTGGAAATATAAAGGAGAAGACAATCAGGAACAGGGGTTAAACGAATGGCTGAACAAAATCAGGGAGCTCTTATTAAGTCCCGACCAGAATGCCCTTGATTTTCTGGATGATTTCAAGCTTAACCTTTTCTCAGAAGAGATCTACGTATTTACTCCCAAAGGGGATGTGCGCACAATGCCTTATGGCTCCAGTGTACTTGACTTTGCCTACAACATACACTCCCATATCGGAGACCATGCCATTGGAGCCAAGGTGAATTACAAGCTGGTGCCACTGAGCCACCGGCTGAAAAGCGGCGACCAGGTGGAAATCATCACCTCCAAAGTACAGAAACCCCACGACGAATGGCTGGGGTACGCCACCACCGCCCGGGCAAAGGGGAGAATCAAGGATGCACTGCGGGAGGAAAAAAAGAAAAAAGCAGATGACGGAAGGGTGTTGCTGAAAGAGATGTTTGCTGAACTGCGGCTGCCGTTTGATTCGGTGGCAGAAAAAGCCTTCATGGAATTCCTGCAACTCAAGAGCCCGGTTGATTTCTACTACCAGGTTGCCATTAAAGAGGTGACC
>CAZJZF010000686.1:0-1582 GCA_964550385.1 uncultured Lentimicrobiaceae bacterium
CTGGTAATGACAAATATGGAAACCTTTTTAAAGAATGTTGTAATTCTGATTTTTGTCATCATTTTGTTTGCTTCCCGGAGGGCTTACCGAAACCCACTGGCAGGGTGGAAACAAGTAGGGCTTTCGTTGGTGGGTGTTCTGATCATTTTCTATACAATGCATACCGGTTACAACCATGAGCCAAAGCTCGATTTCAGGCCTTTCTACACCGGAGCCAACCTGGCAGATAAAATGCTCCCAACGCCCGAAATTGCAGAGGTCAATCTGATTTACCAGCATTCAGAAACCGGAGAAGAGCTTGCCTATACTCCAAAAACGCTCCCTTTCCGCGACAGCATCCTGTATCCGAAGCTTAAATTCCTGCGGCAGGAGAAAAAAATCATCCAGGAATTTAAAGCAGCCGAAGCATCGTTTGAGATGTTCGGAACGGATGGACGGGATTACTCTGCAGAAATCATCGGGAACAAGGATTTTCTGTTTGTATTGTTCATTCAGGATGTTGAAAAGGCGCATAAAAAGTCCTTTCGCAAAATAGTCCCTATACTGGAGGAAGCCTCCCGAAGAAACCTTCGGGTTATTGCAGTATCAGGTTCTGCGCACGAAAGCGTGGAGAAGTTCCTTCAGGAGATGGGCACTCCCATGGAACATTACAGTGCCGATGTCATCAAGATCAAAACCGTTGTAAGGGCCAATCCGGGATTGCTTCTGCTAAAGAACGGGCATGTGCTCGGTAAATGGCATTATCATGATTTCCCCGACCTGAAAACACTTGAGGTCTGCGGATCCATGAATGCCTTTGCACCGGTTCAGGAACCCTGATGTCTGACGAGCTGATGCACCTGCACTGCAGGTGCATGTTGTTTTACTATTGATTTAACCATTTTAATTATGACCCGAAAAAAAATTGTTGCCGGAAACTGGAAAATGCATAAACTTTATGGTGAAGGCATTGCCCTTGCCACGGAGATTTCAACGCTCCTCCAACAGGGACTAAAAACCCGTTCCGGAGATATCCCGCAAGTGATTTTGGCACCCCCTTACCATCTTTTGAAAGGAGTTGCTGATATAACCGAATTATCCGAAGGATTGTTTACCGCAGCCCAGAATGTTGCCGCCGAAGTTTCAGGTGCCTTTACCGGTGAGATCTCAGCGCCAATGATTGTGTCTGTAGGGGCAAAGTATTGTATCATTGGCCATTCTGAGCGCAGGATTCTCTTTGGAGAGGAGGACGCCCTCCTGGCCAGAAAACTGGACCAGAGCCTTGAGGCAGGTCTTACTCCAATTTTCTGTATCGGCGAAATTCTGGAACAACGACTTGAAGACAAGCACTTTGATGTAGTCAAGAAGCAACTGGAGGCAGGAGTTTTTCATCTTGATGGAGAGGCAGTCTCAAGGTTGGTTATCGCCTACGAACCGGTTTGGGCTATTGGCACCGGACATACAGCCACCCCTGAACAGGCACAGGAAATGCACCGCTTTATCAGAAATTGCTTTGCCGGGAAATATGGTACCGAAGTGGCTGATAACCTGACAATTCTGTATGGTGGGAGCTGCAAACCCGACAATGCTGCCGAACTTTTTG
>CAZJZF010000687.1:0-1580 GCA_964550385.1 uncultured Lentimicrobiaceae bacterium
CTAAGGGATTCTATCAGAGCTGGGCAATCGTTGAAAATTTCAACAGATAGGTTAACGAGGTTGCCAAACGTACAAATTTTAGCCAGTTTAAAAAACATTTTTGCAGGTTTTTGCCACCAATCAAGCATTAAAAGACTTTTAATGACCCCAATAAAGCAAAATGACCTACATTTGCAACCCCAAAACAAGATTGTAGCTTATAATATTATAAGCTATTGACTAACCGGATGTGGTGAAATTGGTAGACACGTCAGACTTAGGATCTGATGCCGCAAGGTGTGGGGGTTCGAGTCCCTCCATCCGGACAAAAATCAGTTCGTGGTTTGAGGTTTGAAGTTCGATGTTAACCTCAAATTTCAAACTTCGAACTTCAAACAAACAACAATGGCTACAGTTACCAAAGAAAACATCGGCCTGCTGCATGAAAAGCTGACCGTGAAACTGGAAAAGACCGATTATCTCCCCTCTTTTGAGAAAGCGTTGAAAGAATACAGTAAGAAGGCCAATATTCCCGGATTTCGTAAAGGAATGGTACCTGCCGGATTAATTAAAAAAATGTATGGTCCTTCTTTGTTTACCGACGAAGTATTGAAATCGGTAGACCGTGAACTGATCAGCTACCTGCAAAATGACAACCTGGATATTTTTGCCCAGCCATTGCCACTGGAATCCGATTTCCGCCAGCTGGATGTAAATAACCCGGTTGATTATACGTTCCATTTTGAAATAGGGATGAAACCCACTTTCCAGTTACCGGATCTCGGCAAAGCCAAAATAACCCGGCATGTGGTAAAGGTTACTGAAGAAATGATCGACAACGAGATTACCCGCCTGCAGAACCGGTATGGCAATATGAAAGATGAGGATACTGTTTCCTCTGATGACAATGTGCTGAATATTGTTTTTACTGAATCAGACGCTGAGGGCAATGAAGTGGAAGGTGGTATCAAGAAAGATAATTCTGTTCTGCTTAAATATTTTGCTGAAAGTTTCCGCAGTAAATGGATGGGCAAAAAAGTGGGTGATGCAGAAGTGGCACAACTACAATCAGCCTTTGACGACAAGGAAAGGGAATGGATCATCAGCGATCTTGGCTTAAAAGATGACGTTTCAGCAGCTGATAAGTATTTCAAGATAGAGATCACTAAAATCGGTATCCAGGAAAAAAGAGAATTGAATGAAGAGTTCTTCAACCAGCTATTCCCTAACCAAAGTGTGGTTACCGAAGGAGAATTCCGCAGTAAGGTAAAAGAAGAAATACAGGCTTACTGGAACGGACAGGCCTTGAACCAGATACATGACCAGGTATTTCATGAACTGGTTGATCACACCAACATTGAATTTCCCGAAGGTTTCCTGAAAAAATGTGATGCGCCAAAAACAGATGAAGAAGTAGAAGCAGAATTCCCCAAATTCCTCAACCAGTTAAAATGGACACTGATATCTGATAAAATTGTTCAGGACAACGGCATCCAGGTTAACCCGGATGAGATCAGGAATTTTGCCAAACAACAACTGTTCAGTTACATGGGAGGCGCCAATCTCAGTGATGACCAGCCTTGGGTAAATGACTATGTGGA
>CAZJZF010000688.1:0-1562 GCA_964550385.1 uncultured Lentimicrobiaceae bacterium
TCTTCCGCAACCCTACCCATCAACCCTGCCTGTTCAGGGTGTTGAATCACAAGTTCTCGGTACTTGCAAGCGACACCCTCACTGATTCCGTTAAAACCCTTCCTGTTAGCGCATTGGGTGCACAACCCATCGGAAAGTTTTTCTGGGAAATATCTTCCCCCTTTACCCCACCGGAACGCTGGAATTTTTTCATCCCCGACCAGACGTTGAAAACCCAACTTTCGGATGCACTCCTCCTGTTTCTATCTGAAATCAGGGATCTCCCCGAATACGACAAAAAACAGGTTACCTTCGCCTACATGAAAGCCCACAAAATATATATGCCGCTACTCTGAATTTTGTTCAATGCTTTTCGTTTATCATTAAACACCAACTGCAATGTCTGTTATCCACATCACTCGCCGCGAGCGGTTCAATGCAGCCCACCGCTTGTTCAGACCCGAATATACCGACGAGCAGAATGAAGCGGTATTTGGAAAGTGCTCAAATCCAAATTGGCACGGACACAATTATGTGATGTATGTAACCGTTCAGGGCACAGTTAATCCTGAAACCGGATTTCTGGTGAACCTGAAATGGCTCGGTGAGGTTGTACGGGATCGGGTTATCGACAAAATTGACCATAAAAACATGAATCTGGAGGTAGATTTCATGAAGGGGAAGATGGCCTCAACCGAAAACCTCGCCATCGCCATATGGGAGGAGCTGGAGCCTGTAATCCGCAATGCAGGAGCTGCCCTCTACCGGGTGCGGATCGAAGAAACCGAAAACAACTATGTCGAATACTACGGCCAGTAAGGGCAGCGCATGCTTTGCCCCAACCAGGACATTAAGGGCAGCGCATGCTTTGCCCCAACCAATAAAAACCAAACCCTATGATGAAAAAAGACAACCTGATGGACGGTTATGAAGAGATGGACGGGTACGAGAAAATCGATCTCTACAATCCGGAGAAGATCAAAACGCTGGCTCCCTTGTACAGAAATATCCTCAGTACAATTGGCGAAAATCCGGATCGGGAGGGGCTTCTGGACACTCCGGTGCGGGTTGCCAAAGCGATCCAGTTCCTCACCCATGGCTACGACCTGAACCCTGATGAGATCCTGCGCTCCGCCATGTTCGAAGAGGACTACCGGCAGATGGTGATTGTAAAAGATATAGAGATCTATTCGATGTGCGAGCACCATATGATTCCCTTTTTCGGAAAGGCGCATGTGGCTTACATCCCCAACAAGCACATCGTGGGGCTGAGCAAAATTCCCCGTGTAGTGGATGCCTTTGCACGCCGGTTGCAGGTGCAGGAGAGGTTAACGATACAGATAAAAGATTGTATCCAGGATGCGTTACACCCGTTGGGAGTAGCAGTTGTAATAGAGGCGGTACACCTGTGCATGGCAATGCGGGGTATTCAGAAGCAAAACTCCGTAACCACCACCTCCGACTTCACCGGAGGATTTCTCGTAGATAAGACCAGAGCTGAATTTCTGCACCTCATCGGGTCGAGGCTGCATTAACAAAAAAGGCTGCCTTCTCGGGCAGCCTTCAATTCAGGATTTAAGCGA
>CAZJZF010000689.1:0-1559 GCA_964550385.1 uncultured Lentimicrobiaceae bacterium
TGGAAGACAAAGAGATTACCGGTAATTATGAGCAATTCATGCATGATGATGCGAAAGGACCGAAAACTCCTGCCTTTGTGTTGGCTGAAAGCGACACTACCGGAGCGGCTTTTTATGAGTTTTCAGGTTCAACATACCAGGCACCTGCCTCTGTTCAGCAAAACAAAGATTTGGCAATCGCCAAAACCGAAGGGGGAAAGACCAGAAGCGATCTGTCTGCCAATCATGAACAGGAAGACCTGACGCTGAAAAGTCAGACCCTGGCCGACGAGGAAACGGTAATAAAGCAGGTAGCCATCGTAAGTCAACGTTCCAGGCTTGAGAAATATGTTCCCGAAAAGAAACTCAGAACCTCGCCCAGGCCTGTTTCCAGCGATCCCCTGCTCCTCGATTTTCTGTTTGCCTGTCCGTAATATGCCTTCGTTTAGGACAGGGCTATCGAAAAAAATCGGTTTTCAATTCATTAACATGATTGAAGTGAACAAAATCATTACCCTGTTTGTACCTTTGTTATTCATTTAAATCCATAACCCATGAGAACCATTGCTGCTTTTCTTTTACTGATGCTTAGTGTACAGCTTGTTCAGGCCGAAACCATTATTGCCGACAAACAACAGGTGTCGGGAACATGGAACACGAAAGGATCACCCTATATCATTCAGGGCGAAGCCATTGTGCCCGAAGGAAAAACCCTTACCATCAAACCGGGGGTGGAAGTAAAATTCAAAACCAGCGAGAATGAGGAGTTTGAGTTTGGAGAAGAGAGTTTCGACGCCGGTTTTCTCCGGGTCAATGGGAAAATAGTAGCGAAGGGAAAAGAGGGCAAACCCATTGTTTTTACCCGTTTGGGCGGCTATGGTAATTGGGGTGCCGTTGTGGTAAACACCAAAGATGCCGGATCGGAATTTATCTGGTGCCGGTTTAGTTACGGGCACTACATCCGCAATGTTATCGAAGATGACAATGCCACCGGCATGCTTACCTTCATCAAATCCACCGGCAAAGTATCGCACTGCACCTTTTACAGCGGGTGGGCAGGCATTAACTGCAAGCAGGCTTCAAATCCTGCCATCGATCATTGTACCATTGTGGGCAATGAGTACGGACTGGAATGCAATACCGAATCAAATCCTACGATCACCAGCTGCATTATCTGGGGTAACTCCACTACCTTCTGGCTCAACGGCGGTAAAAGCATCCCCATGAGCTACACCTTCTTTACCGGTGGTGGAATGGATGACGAGGCAGATCTGGAAGACAAAGGGAATAATATGGTTGATTACGATACCGACCCGATGTTCGTAGATTCAGAGGGTGGTGATTTCAAGTTGAAGAAGGGTTCCCCGCTGGCAGGCAAAGGGGGAAAAGGCTCCAACATGGGGGCTTACTGAGATAGTTTTTCCCCCTCCGATTTCGCCACGATCACAGCACCGCAGGTATCGCCCAGCACATTGATGGTGGTGCGGAACATATCCAGGATACGGTCTACTGCCAGAATCAGTCCAATCCCCTCCAGTGGCAAACCCACTGCAGTGAGTATGATGGTCATCATCACCAGT
>CAZJZF010000690.1:0-1553 GCA_964550385.1 uncultured Lentimicrobiaceae bacterium
GGGGAGCATCAGAAGCAAGGACAAGGTGAATGGGGCTCTCATAGATTGATGGAAGTATTGACATTGGCCGTGAGTACAATCGTCATCGAATAGTCTGTCTTAAACTTTACAACGGTTCCGTCTGGTCTGGTATCCAGAATCACATCCAGCACAATTTTGCGCGTTTTCCGAAGCTTTTCAAGCCTTACGGCATCACAGGGAAATGATATGACGGATCGTACAGGGATCAGCAAATCGGGTTGTACGAGGTTGCCTGCTGTAACCACACCTGCCGGTTTAACAGAATCCAGGGCAATGCCCTCTTTATCCAGCATGGTAAGCGACAATGTTGCATCGAAGGGGAAGTAATTGTCGGCAATCAGGTACAATTTGGCATTTTGAATTTCCGGTGAGCTGAAACCAATGCCGGTTACACTTTGCAGGGCAAGATCCTCTGCCATAAAAGCAAAAGGCATTTGCAGTGAAAGGCCTGCTGTCAGGGGAGACTCTGCCAGTATAAAATCGTTGCCAAAGGATACATTGCCCAAAGGATTGGTCTCCATATCCATCTCATATTCCAACTCATCCGGAAGCATTTCCAGCATAGTTTTCATGGTAGAAGCCGAAAATCTGAACAGATAGGAGGTAGGCACTGCTTTGCCCGTTGCCAGGTTCATGGATGCCCTGCTGATTTGCACTGGCTTTCCCACAAAGGGATCATTCACAATGAGTTCCAATTGTTTTTTTGTATTACGCACCACCAGTGAATTGATCTTCATAAGAATATCCATCCCAATTCCATTTTCCACCGCAATGCTTCCGGTTGCGGTATCAATGGTTAACGATCCTGATGAAAAAGCGTTAAAGGTGTTGATTTTCAGTACTTTTTTACCGGTACTCACCTGGTGTTTCCCGAAATAGCCATAGGCAGAAGCCAGGGTGAGTTCGGCAAATTCAGCCTCCACTTTCAGCGTGTCGAATGGGGTAACCTGCACCGGATTGGCACCCTGCGCAATTCTGGCATCTATAACTATATGTGCTGTATTGACTTTAGTGCCCGTAATGCCGGTCAGCTCCAGGGAATATCCACTGATGTCGGCATCAATGTCAAGGGTTCCGGGAATACCACCTGCAGCGGCAGGCACTGTGGCGGTTGTGAAAAAGATCCCTGCACCGTTATCAGATCCAGGCAGGGACCAGGTACACACAACAGGTTCAGACAGGGGATTGGTAAGCCGAAGCGATACTATGCCGGTATCAATAGCTATTTTTCGGATTTCAGCCCCACTGAACTGAAAACTGGCTTCCTCGCTGGATGCGATGAACGGTTGTCCGGGTTGCAAAGTAACTGTAAGCGGAATAGCATATTTATTAATGGCAATCTGCTGGTCAAAATCTACCAGAGATGCAGCCGACAACCGGTATACCTCCTGACTGAAATCAAGATATGCCATATTCTGGCAGTCCCCTTTGAGAATGGTATCCGGGATGATATCGGTCAGGTCAATCCGGGTTTTCATCAAAGGACCGGATACTCCGACATCCCATGAAAGTTTTTCACTTTTCTGGCAGCC
>CAZJZF010000691.1:0-1542 GCA_964550385.1 uncultured Lentimicrobiaceae bacterium
GGAGTAAAACTCATAACTCATAACTATCACAATATGAATCCAATTCCTCCAATTTCTTCCCGTTTTAGTCCGATGAAGTTTATGGCTGAGAAATCCATCGATGCAGAGCAGTGGGAATCTGTTCTTGAGGCTGGAAGGTGGGCTCCGTCGGCTTTCAATGAGCAGCCCTGGCGGTTTGTTTGGGTAAACAGAAGCCAGCAGGAACGTTTTGAAGTATTTCGCGCACTCCTGAGCGAATACAACCAGGAATGGACATCCGATGCGCAGGTGCTGGGAATCGTAATTGCCTCGGAGAATTTCACACAAACCGGAAAACCCAATCCGCATGCCTGGTACGATACAGGGATGGCCATGGCGCAAATGGTCATTCAGGCATCCGCTTTGGGAATTCAGGCACATCAGATGGGTGGTTTTGATGCCGGCAGGGCACGAACGCTGCTTGGTATACCCGAAGGTTACAGCCCCATTGCTGCCATTGCTTTCGGGTACGCGGATGACCTGAAGAATGTTTTGCCTCAGTTCAGGGAGAGGGCGGAGGCAGAAAGGACAAGAAAACCTCTGGAAGAATCATTCTTCAACGGAAAGTTTCCGCAGGAATAACCGCCCGGTCAGTTTTTTTTGATATTCCCCCCAATGGTAAACTCCAGTCTGGGATTTTCGGGATCGTTGATGAATACGGTCACCGATTTCGCATGATATCCTTCCCGTCCGTATGTATTAAACGATATCAGAATGGTGGCTGCCTCTCCCGGAGCCACCTGCCTGCGATCCGGTTCCCCCGTGGTGCAACCGCATGAACTTTTGATTTTCCGGATGGCAAGGGTGTCTTTGCCATCGTTGAAAACCTTTAACTGGTATCGAACGATGGATCCCTGCTCTGCTGTGCCAAAATCCCATGAGGGTGCCGATAGTCTTCCAACAGGGGCGTTTCGCAGTTGTCTCAGGGTGTATTTGCTGAAATCATCTCCGATCACCGCCATGATCTCAAGCTTTTTCAACGGGTTCAGGGTATCGTTGGTGAATAAATCGATGTAGTCCACCACCATGTCAAAATCATTTCGTGCCCTGGCATCGTATGTTACAAGCAGTATCCCTGCTGAATTTGGCACAAGCAGTTCCGGCACAGGTTGAATGGAAATGAAGGGCGGTAGGTTTTTAAACGCCAGCTGCATGGAACTTTCCCAGGCATTGAAAAGTCTGATGGTATCTGTGCGCACCTCATTCAATCCCATATTGAAAAACAGATGGTGGTAAGGGGCAATCCTCAAATGCCCGTCTTCGATGGGATACTTGTCGAATTTTGCGGAGTTGTTCTGTATTGCATGATCCACCTGGGCTGAAACAGGTAAAGTGAACATCACTACAACAGCCCAGGCTGCAAGGCAGTTCAGGATCCGTATTCTGAAGCGTTGGAAACGAGGATTCATCAAGGGTTTATTCAGCTTTTTCAAGGGTTCCCTTCACCAGAAGAATTACTTCCGAATTTGCAGGATCGTTGGTGATGACCGTAATGGACTTGTGCTGTTCGCCCACCCTGCCGCT
>CAZJZF010000692.1:0-1540 GCA_964550385.1 uncultured Lentimicrobiaceae bacterium
CTTATTTCTTACTGGCCGGGCGGCAGGTCTGATACTTCTGTTAAAGTGATTTCTGTTTTACCGGCTCCTTTTCCCAATATTGGTGATACAGCATTCATCTGTAAGGGCGATTCCGTTGCGCTTGAATCTGATATTTTTGAATCCTACCTATGGAGCAGTGGTGATACCACAAGATCCATCACAGTGGCAGATACCGGCACTTATTGGATTGAGGTAATTAATAGTTTTGGATGTACAGGACGTGATTCCGTCAGGGTGGATTATTATCCTGCCCCCGTGGTGAGCGATTCAGTTTTGATTTCGCCGACTGCCTGCGGAGGAAGTACAGGCGCAATTCGTGGCCTTACCGCCACGGGCGTTGAACCAATAAGCGTGCGGTGGCTAAACTCTTACGGAAGCCTTGTAGGTACTGCCTTTGATATTTCAGGCTTACCCGTTGACTGGTATTCCCTCTGGCTGACCGATGGCCGTGGATGCACCAACTTTATTGAAAAATATTACATCAGAGATGCAGGCAATGTGTTGATAGACACAGCTTTATTCACAAATTCCTATTGCGGAAATAACAATGGCAGCATCACCGTTAAAGCCATAACAGGACTGGGCGACAGGCTGGAATATTCCATCAATCCCGGGGAATGGTTGTCAAATGAAGGCAATTTCACCAATCTGGAACCCGGCGAATATGTTGTAAAAGTTCGGGTTATCGACAGTACCGGATGTCAGGCAGTCTGGCCTGATCAAATTACCATTTCTAACGAACCCGGGCCTGTGGTTGACGCCAGTGCCGAACCTGAGACTGATAACAACCAGGATGGCACGGTAACCCTCAACGCCACCGGATTTGGTACCTTAACCTACATCCTTGAAAACGGCATACCACAAAACAACGGATACTTTATAGGTCTTGCTGCGGGGGATTATAATTACAAAGTAATTGATGAAAATGGTTGCAGCACTGAAGGCACGGTTACCGTAGGACATATTCAGGGGTTTACCCTCTCGGCCATTGTCGGCAACGACACCATCTGCCTGTCGCCCCAAACGCTTACAATGCCCGTTTTGGTTGAGAATTTTAAGGGGGTGAAAGCCTTTAAAATGACCCTCAGCTACGATGCAACTAAAGTTTCCTGCGAGGGATATATGAGCATGAATGATACTTTGGATAGCATGCATATTGAAGTATTCCCGGCGCTTGAACGTGTTGTGGCTCAGTGGACAGGCGGCAGCCCGGTTACCTTTGCGGAAACAGAACTGTTGTTTGAACTGGTATTTGCAGCCAATGAAGCCGGCAGCAGCCAGTTGGCCTGGGACCTGGCTCCGGGTCTCACCTGGTTTGAAGGGGAAAACGGCCCAATAGAGGATCCGAATTTTAAAATTGGAGAAATGCAGGTAAATGAACCTGCGCGTGTAAGTGTAAACCAACAGCCTGAAGTTTGTGAAGGTGACATCCTTATGGTTTCACCTGTGGTTACCGGTACACAGCCAATAAGTTACCACTGGGAATTACCCGATGGCTCAACGGAAAACAGCGATATGT
>CAZJZF010000693.1:0-1537 GCA_964550385.1 uncultured Lentimicrobiaceae bacterium
AAGAGGTGATTATTTCCTATAATGAGAAAAAAGCCGACCTGCACGCCTGGATTACTGTGCGGTTGCCTTTCGATGATGATGGAACCGTGGGTTACAAACTCACTGAAACTACTGTCGGACGGGTGCTGTTCAACGAAGTGGTACCGAAGAAATATGGGTACATCAACCAGCTGCTGACCAAAAAGTCGTTGCGTGATATCATTGGCGACCTGCTGAAGAAGACCGACACCGCTACCACTGCTGCATTCCTCGATGACATTAAAAATCTTGGATACAAAATGGCTTTCGAAGGAGGACTCTCCTTCAACCTTGATGATGTGATTATTCCGGTTGTAAAACAGGATCTTATCGAACGGGCCAACCAGGACGTGGATGAGGTGCTGTCCCATTACCAGGATGGCTGGATCACCAACAATGAGCGTTACAACAAGATCATTGATATCTGGACACATACCAACTCCAGGCTGACCAACACCCTGATGGAAAAGTTGTCGAATGACAAGCAGGGTTTCAATCCGGTTTACATGATGCTGGATTCGGGTGCCCGTGGTTCCAAAGAGCAGATTCGTCAGCTTTGCGGGATGAGGGGTCTGATGGCAAAACCTCAGAAATCCGGATCAACCGGTGCTGAGATCATCGAAAACCCGATCCTCTCAAACTTCAAAGAGGGTCTTTCGGTACTCGAATACTTCATTTCAACCCACGGTGCCCGTAAGGGTCTCGCCGATACAGCGCTGAAGACTGCCGATGCAGGTTATCTAACAAGACGTTTGGTTGACGTAGCACAGGATGTAATCATCAGCGAAGAGGATTGCGGTACTTTGAGAGGATTGCAGGTCACTGCCCTCAAACGGAACGAAGAGGTGGTTGAATCGCTTTACGACCGGATTCTTGGCCGTACAACCCTGCACGACATTTATCATCCAAGCACCGGTGAACTGATTGTTGAAGCCGGACAAGAGCTCACCGAAGCGTTTGCCACGATCATTGAGGAGTCGCCGATAGAAATGCTTGAAATTCGTTCGGTGCTTACCTGTGAATCGAAAAAGGGGGCATGTGCGAAATGCTATGGCCGCAATCTCAGCACCGGTAAGATGGTGCAGAAGGGTGAAGCCGTGGGCGTCATCGCTGCCCAGTCGATTGGTGAGCCGGGAACACAGCTTACCCTCCGTACCTTCCACGTTGGGGGTACCGCTTCCAATATTGCCACCGCCAGCAGTATCGTTGCCAAGTATGATGGGATCCTTGAAATAGATGAACTTCGCTACATTGAATCAAAAGATGCCGAAGGACGCAACTATTTTGTGGTGGTGGGAAGGTCGGCAGAAATCAGGATTGTGGATAAAAAAACCCGCATTTTACTTGCTTCTGCCTATTTGCCCTATGGAGCACATCTCTTTTTCAAAGATGGTGATGAAGTGAAGAAAGACGACCTGATCTGCTCATGGGATGCCTACAATGCCACCATCGTTTCTGAAGTTACCGGTATCGTTCAGTTTGAAAACCTCATTGAAGGGGTAACTTACAGGATTGAATC
>CAZJZF010000694.1:0-1529 GCA_964550385.1 uncultured Lentimicrobiaceae bacterium
CTTTTGCAGGGTATCCATCCTTTTAAAATCACTTTCGAGGTTAATCAGCTGAGTTTCAGCAGTAATTAACTGGGTACGATC
The DNA here is from genome assembly GCA_964550385.1 of uncultured Lentimicrobiaceae bacterium. Classification (GTDB taxonomy): domain Bacteria; phylum Bacteroidota; class Bacteroidia; order Bacteroidales; family SKPS01; genus SKPS01. Next base: position 82 of record CAZJZF010000694.1, read on the forward strand.
CATCTGGGCCAACAGGGTACCTGCCGAAACCCTCATTCCCACTTCAACAGGAATGGATTCAATCCTTCCGGGCGCTGCCGGAGCCATATGGATTTCCTCGTTTGCCAGCAAAGTAGCGGAGTATTCAATTGTGCGGGCAACCTCCTGCATCTCCATGGGGGAGACCCTTACGTTTTCAATTTTTTCGGATGTGGAGGCGGTTTTATCATCCTTTTTTTTCGAATTACCACAGGCAGTTGCCAGAAGAATGACTGCTGCCAGGACCATATACGACAAGTTTTTCATGATATTGAAGTGTTTATTGATTACAAAATGGTTCCATAAAGTTTTTCGAGCTGTACCCGGGTCGAAAGAACCTGCATCATAGCCGACAGATAATCCGATTCGGCTTTCAGGTAATTGTTGTCGGCATTGATCAGATCAAGACCCGAGATCACTCCCTGTTCGTATTTCAGCTTCAGGCTGTTGTAAACGCGGCGCGCCACTTCCACATTTTTCTGTTGGTTTTGCCATGCTTCCAGAGCGCTGGTATAGTTGTACCGAAGTTGTTTTTCCTGCACCAGCAATTGTTCAGAAAGCAGTTCGCGGGTGTTTTGCATCGATTTCAGATCCACTTCGGCCTGCTTTACCTGGGCTCTTCTTACCCCACTTGAAAAAATGGGAATGTTCAGTTGAAAGCCCACCACATTCGGTGGCGACATGTCGAATGCCGGTTCAACAATTTTGTAGGTAAAACGGTAGAATGCCGCCAGCGTTGGCAGATAGCCCGCTTTTTTCATATCCACCATCTTTCTGCTGATTTGTTCCTGCTGTTCCAGCAATTGAAAATCGATATTTCCCCTGAGATCGAAGTCCTTCAGTAAAGAGCCTTCCATGGCTGCCCCTTCCATGAAACCAGTGAGGGTTTCGGTGAGCATTATCTCTGTGGAAGCAGTGGCTCCAATCATAAGCCGAAGCATATTGCTGGCAAGTTCGTACTGCCGCTCCGATGATTTCACTGTGTTTTTCAGGTTGTTCACCTGTACACTGAGTTGATCCACTTCTGTTTTTTCAATCATCCCAACCTGCTCCATTGCCACCATTTTCTGGTATAAATTATCGAGATTGACCACATTCTGGTTAAGCACTGAAAGCATCTCCCCCGACATCAATACCAGGTAATAGGCATCGGTGACCTGGGCAATGACCTCCAGTTCTGTCCGTTTCCGGTTTTTTTCAGACATCTGGGCATAGAGCTTTGCCGTTTGAACCCCCAGAATATAATTTCCGTTGAACACCAGCTGGCTTAAGGTGACATTCAGGTTGCTCTGCGGTTTGATAGGGATCTCTACAGGTGGAGCATCGGGGTTGAACTGGATGGACAAGTTTGCACCCAACGAATTGTTATAATCCATGGTGGCATTCACCTGCGGCAGGCCATTGGCGATAGCTTCTTTTATGGCCCAATG
>CAZJZF010000695.1:0-1524 GCA_964550385.1 uncultured Lentimicrobiaceae bacterium
CGTTTCTCCCCACCAGAACCAGCCTCCGTTGTGCTCGTGCCAGGGCCTGAAAATTACCGGGATTGATTCTCCTTTGCTGCCTTTCAGGTTTCTGAGAAACAGGGCGATGTTGTCGAGCTGATTTCTCCAGCTGATGTGGTTTACACCGCCGGGCAGTATGGAGCGCACAACATTTGAATCGGGATAGGGGTTGTTTTCCCAGTAAAAGTCACCACCATAGGGATTGTCCATATGCCATTCCACGGTATTGATGCCTCCCAGGTTATAAATGTAGGTGATGCGCTGCTTCAGATCGGCAAATCCGTGTCCGTAGGCTACATCCTTGATTGACCAGGCACAAACAGCAGGCAGGTCTCCGCAAACATCCTCCACATCCGACCTGAAATTGTCGCCCGACCAGCCCACACCATAGCCTGTAGCATCCTGCATCCCAAACAAGGTGTTGTGTTTGGCAATTTGCCTCAGGTTGTAATACAGGTTTTGAGTTTCAAAACTGGCTTGTTCGCAGGCAAGGCTTAATCCTGAAAGTTTTTCAGATCTTACCCTGGCTGACTCCAGCGCAATGTTCGCATTGTTTACCTGAAAAAGCTTCGCATCAATCTCTTCCTGTGTTGCCTGAGCATTACTGAGCAACACTTTTGCACCGGTTATCACCGACTGAAAAACAACTTTTGAGCCCGGGGTAAACTGTCCTTCATTGCTGCCTTCGGTAGCATATTGTAAGAACAACTCTCCATTGGTCACAGCTTCGGTAAGCATAGCTTTGGAGGTGGTTTGAATCAGTATTTCATCAATGTGGATGATGCCCGATTTTATAGCAGTACTGCCTCCGTCGAAATAAATATAGATGGTTTCAAGGACTTTCTGTCCGGCAGAAGTAACTCCAAAAGTAAACAGCTGATAATCGGCTGTAACCGGTATGCTGTTGGTGAGCCAGTCGCTGCTTCCGTCGGTGTAAACGGGTTTTACATTCATCTGAAACTGTACATCGGTTTTTACCCGGAATTCAATTTGAAACTGACTCAGTTCGGGTTGGGGCAGTATGATTTTATGAAACTGATCCCATTCCCAGCTCGACGAGGTACGGTTATAGTCTACCCGCATGGCCTGGTTTTCGGCAGAAAGGGCGAAGGTGCTTCCTTCTATCTGCCATTCAGGGCTTATGGTATTATCGTTAAAGTTGTCAATTACAATGGTTTCTGCAGATAATTGCAGGCCCAAAGTCATTGAAATAAACAGAAGCAGGGTGGTAAACAGTCGGTGGTTGCTCATTGATGAAAAAAATGAATAAAAGGGAAGCATTCAATCTTCCCTTTTTTTGATTTTACTTTATAATCATTCCTTAAAAGCCTTCATCTTCCATCAACTTTATGCAGTTGAAGATAATTGAAGTTTGCAGTCTGTTGTTTTGCATGGTGCTGGGCTTAATGGTTTGATTTTTATCTCCCGGGGTTGTTGGTTAACCAACTCAGGGTTAACTATTCAGGAATCAGGGTCGGATCCAGTGGCACAGTGGTAAAGATA
>CAZJZF010000696.1:0-1519 GCA_964550385.1 uncultured Lentimicrobiaceae bacterium
GATTCTGGAAAGAAACCGGGATCTGATAGAAGCTTTGAAAAACCTTACAAGCAGGATTACCGGAGAAGCAGACAAGCTGTGTCCGGCAGAGATTTGCACGTGCCAGTCCAAGTCGGAACCCGTGCTGGAAGACGGGAATGAAAAATCAATTCCACCATCCACAGTCAAGGGAGAATGAAGATGCGATCTGAAATCGGGAAAAAAATGGTTGCGATGGTAACCAACATTATCCATAATGTCAATAATATTAATAGTTTTCTCAACTTTGCCAGTTTTCTGAACAAATAATCGGATAATCATTGGCAAAAAAACAAACCAATCAACGAATAGTATTCTGGCATCAGCCTGAAGTCTAGTAAGAAACTTTAAATCCCAATGGAATATGAATTCAATTAATGAGATGTACCGTATGTTTAGAACCTGTTTTGCAGTTGCATTAACGGGAGCCAGTATTTTAATGTTGCTGGCAGTAACAGGCGGGCACAGCCATGCCCAAAACTGTTCGGTAAATGCAGGAGCACCTGAAACCACCTGTTCCAATACTTTACCAACACTCGAAGGCACAAAAGCCGGTATTTTCAGCAGTGGAAGCCAGACCACCTGGAGCCAGATTTCGGGACCAGCAGGTATTATTTCAAGTCCCAATACCCTTTCTTCAGCTGTAACAGGCCTGGTTGGCGGTAATGTTTACACCTTCAGGCTGAGTGCCAAATGCCAGGATGGGTCGCTGGTATTTCAGGATGTGACCTGGACCATTACGGCCACACCCACTGCCAATGCGGGAACTGATGCTACCTATTGTCCGGGAAGCTACAACCTGGCTGCATCAGCCCTGGGGCCCAATGAAACCGGAATATGGACTGTGGTAGGCCCCAGCAACGGTATCTCTTTTTCGCCCAACAATTCACCAACGGCAACTTTGACGGTATCAGGCAGCAGTGCAGGTTCAGCCACATTGCGTTGGACGGTAACCAATACTGTTACAGGATGTACTGCCTATGATGATGTTGTAATCACAAACCGTGGAGGTATAGCGCCGGTAAATGCAGGCCCGGATCAAACCTTGTTAAACTGCTACTCATTTACCCAGAGTACAACGATGAATGCCACCCAGGGGGGTAATGGGATTGACGGACAGGCAGGTTTGTGGAGTGTTATCACCGGTCCAAATGTTCCTACTTTTTCCAATGCCGGATCGCCTACAACCACTGTCAGCAATCTGATACAGGGAACATACACTTTACGCTGGTCGGTTTCGGGGCCCTGTGCTTCTGGTTTTGACGAAGTAACCATTACTGTTCCTGCACCGGCGGGGGATAATACCATTGCCAATGCCGGAGCTGGTGAGACATTTTGCAGCGCTGCGATAACCACAACCGTTTTAAACGGAAATGCCCCACAGTATGTGAACGAAGTTGTTTTATGGGAGCAGGTAACTACCCATCCGGGTGTTGTAATTCACAGCCCCAACGCAAATGTTACCCAAATTTCGGGATTAACCAGCCCTTTAACCTACACC
>CAZJZF010000697.1:0-1513 GCA_964550385.1 uncultured Lentimicrobiaceae bacterium
CTCCACTTCAATGACAACATCCACCAGCGAGACATCCGGGGTGGGCACGCGAACAGCCAACCCGTCGAATTTATTTTTCAGTTCCGGGATGACCAATGCAACAGCAGCGGCTGCACCTGTCTTGGTCGGCACCATGGACAATGCCGCCGCCCGCGCACGGCGCAAATCAGAGTGGGGAAAATCTAGCAACCGTTGGTCACCGGTATAGGCATGCACGGTTGTCATCAGGCCTCTTTTGATACCAAAATTATTTAAAATCACCTGGGCAACCGGAGCAAGACAGTTCGTTGTGCAGGAGGCATTCGACACCACATGATGAACAGTAGGATCGTATTCGTCCTCGTTTACCCCCATGACAATGGTTTTAACCTCACCTTTGGCCGGTGCTGAAATAATAACCTTGGTCGCCCCGGCGTCAATGTGCGCCTTGGCGGACTCCATATCACAAAACAAACCTGTGCACTCGAGCACATATTCCGCCCCCAGGGTTGACCATGGAATCTCGGCTGGTTTGCGAAAGCTGGTAATGGGAACAGCCCGACCATCTACGACCAGGCCCTTCTCACCAGCAACAACCTCTTGCTGAGATCGCCCCATGACTGAATCATATTTCACTAAATGAGCGATGGTCTTCACGTCGGTAAGATCATTGATCCCGACAATCTCAATATCTGCAAATGCTGGATCCTTGCTCAGCGCCCTGAAAATGTTTCTGCCAATTCTTCCGAAACCGTTAATTCCCACTTTAATAGCCATATCCACTGCTCCTTATTGAAAAATTACTCGGATGAACTGTTCTTGGTCAATGTCCGGCATATACATGGTCCCTTTTAAAAGTGCTGTAATCTGCGCTGATCGAATCAACGCTTCTTGACAGTGGCTGTCACAGCCTAGAGCCCTTTTGTAAAGGTGTAATGCGTCACTATACCACTGCCCGCCGTAATACGCTTCAGCAGCCGAACACAAGCCAAACCCCGCATTGCCTCCACTGACAGCGGCCAACAACTCCTCAAGGGATTCTCCCCAAATATCCCTGACCAGTCTTTCCTGCTCCACCAACAATCGAACAACTAATCTGTTGCCTATAAGATCAGGTAAAATCCGTCGCAACAGATAGCTCGATTGACCGAAAAGAAAACCCACCCTCTCCATCTGCCGGGTCACTTCACCCATGACCTGCCCAATCAGCACCCTTGTTTTTTCAACAGGATCTTCGCCATATGGCTGGCTCAACTGCCCATCCAACGAATTCCTTACAGGAGGCGGCAGCGCACTATTTCCTCCGTAGTTCGTGAGCAAATAGAGATTTTCTTTAAGCTTCACACACTCATGAAACAGGGAGCCAATCAGCCAATCGAAAATCATTCCCTGCAGAAACTGCTCTTGTTCTGTACGTGGCCATACCTGGTGACAGAGGTCCTTCAACTGCCAAAGCGGCCCTTTATCGCTTTCCGTACCGACCGTAACTGTCAACTGACGTAGCAATTCGATTTGCACTGACCTCGACTCATCG
>CAZJZF010000698.1:0-1511 GCA_964550385.1 uncultured Lentimicrobiaceae bacterium
TTCAAATGATAAAATTTTTATATTCAGAGATGGGGATGCTTATGCCTTTGATTTGGATGAAGGGAGGATCGGTGGAATTGAGTTTTCTGACTATAATCCGGATTATCTGTATGTTTCATGTCATACAGATGGTTTGATTGCAATTAACTTCTATTCCGGACAAATTGTTCAGCAATTGAATACCGGTTCCGATTATGGCCATACATACTTGCAAAAAGCGCCTGATGGACATATTTATGGAGTTTCTAATTCCGGTCATTTTCTTGGAAGAATAAATCAAACAACCGGGGAGTTCGAGCCTGATGTTTTTGAAATGCCCTCCCTCGGAAATGTTAATATCGTATCTGCTTTCAGAGTTTTTGAAGAACAAAAGTATTTTATATTGCCCGAAGACAGCAGAGAATACCATCCATTAACAGTCGAAATTGAACCGACGCATGTTTCGTGTCCTGGGCTAGTTGATGGTTCGGCTGAAGCAATAGTGACAGGCGGTCAACCTGATTTTACATATCAATGGTATTCCTGGGATGACAACTACAACGATTTTATTCTAATGCCAGGTTACATCGATCCGATAGCTGAAAATCTTTCTGTCGGTCGGTACAAATGTTGTGTGACCGATGCTAACCAAGAAATTGTATGCCAAGAAATAGAGATCACCGTAAACCCTCTTCTTTTTTCACATCCTGGTCAATTTTGGGTGATCAATGCAACGCCGTCGGAACCTGTAACAGCCAATTATGAGTTTGAGCTAGGGATAATGGTTACAAATAATTCCACGCTTACGTTGAATAATTGTTATTTTCAGTTTGGAAAATATGCCAGGGTGATCGTTGAGCAGGGCTCCACACTGATCCTTAACAATACAGTTTTTACAAATCTCCAAGAATGTGGAGATACGTGGCAGGGCGTTGAGGTGTGGGGTAATCGTTTCGCTTCACAAGCCACGTTACCTGGTTATACATGTGCTCAAGGTAAACTTATATTGCAAAACGATGCCAAAATTGAAAATGCCATTTTGGCTGTCGATCTTATGAAACCGGGTGACTATAATATGACCGGGGGTATAATACAGGCGCATGATGCTCTATTTGTAAATAATACCAGATCCGTGCATGCACAATACTACAGGAATTTTAATCCCCTTTATCCTGATAAGGAATGGGATAATTGGAGCTGGTTTATAATTGTTCTTTTACTTTAGATCATCAATATCTGGGTGCTGAAACCTTCTTTAAACATGTTGATCTGGACCAGGTGAAAGGGATCAATTTTAAAGGCTGTACATTCAGTCTTGACCAGGCGGCAACGAATCTTTCCGATTGGACCTGTGGCATAGCGGCATATAATGCAGGTTTCAGGGTATTGCCACGTTGTATGACTCCAACAATTCCTTGCGCAGCATACGACAGCTGCAGGTTTAACGGCTTCTATTGGGCAATAGGAGTATGGGATCTTGGACAGCTGGTAGATCCGCCAGTATACATTGGATATTCTCACTTCAATGACAA
>CAZJZF010000699.1:0-1510 GCA_964550385.1 uncultured Lentimicrobiaceae bacterium
TCTTTAAATCTCAGCAATCGTTATGGTGATGACACTGTATTTTCGGTGTACCGGGATGCGTACGGCATGATATCAGGTAAAAATGTCCGGATATCGGGCAGCAGCGATGATGAAACGGGCTATTCTGCAGGGCTCACCTGGCAACGGCAATTCAGCCGTTTGGGACAAGAGCTTCTGGTCGATGCAAACCTATCAGTCCGCAATGAAGAGGAAGAAACCGATTATACCGACCGGATACTATACGACAATTATTTGCCTGTAACGCTTTTCGATTACAGCAACCGGTTCACTTTTGATCTGAACCGGGTGGCATCGGTTCAGGCCGATTACACACATCCCATCAATGCTTCCTCGAAAATTGAAGCAGGTGCCCGAATTGGATACAGGATGCTTGACAACGACCAGTATGCCAATAACTTCGACACTATGTCGGGCCAATGGATCTCCGACACCAACCGCACCTATCAGTACATATTTTCCGAGGTGATTCCCGCACTGTATGCCACCTGGTCGGGAAAGCTGGACAAGTTAAGTTATAAAGCTGGTTTGAGGTTAGAACACACCTTGATTCAGGGTGATTTGCCGGATGACGCAAAGGATTTCAACCGCAATTACCCCTCACTGTTTCCCAGCATGCACCTCTCCTACAAACAGAATAAAACCACCGAATACCTGGTCAGCTATTCCCGCAGAATTTCGCGCCCCAGGTCGGGAATGCTCAATCCTTTTACAGATTTCTCAGACCCCATGAACATCCGAACCGGCAATCCATACCTGGATCCGGAATTCACCCATTCAATGGAGCTGGGCTACTCGAAGTTCTTTAAGAAATTCAGTCTGATCAGCACCCTGTTTTACAGGCAGGTAAACAATCAGATCGAACGGTTCAAAATCATCGACTCCACCGGGGTTACCATCATGACGTTCCAGAACCTCTCCAGTGGCATTTCGTACGGTTATGAATTCATCGGAACGTACCACGTGGCAAAATGGTGGAGTGTGAACGGAAATTTCAACCTGAACCAGCGGATCCTCAACGCCGACAAGATACAGGAAGGGCTCAGCAACAGCGGTATTATGTGGTCGGTAAAACTGATGTCGACCATGAATCTACCTACCGGAACCTCTATACAGGTTACCGGAAATTACTCTTCGCCACGTGTGCTTACCCTGGGCACTTCTGCTCCCCGGTACGTGCTCGACCTGGGGGTGCGCCAATCGGTACTGAAGAACAGAGGATCCATCAGCCTCAGGTTGAGCGATGTGTTCTATACCTCAAGCTGGATCATGAGTCTGGAAGGAGCTGGTTTCAGCCAGGAGATTGAACGGTATTTCGATTCAAGGGTGGCATTTCTCACATTTACGTGGCAGTTCGGAAAACAGCAGAAAGAGAATGGCACCAGGAAGCGGACCAACCGTGAGCAGGGAGAAGATTCTGAAGGTGGTGGCGAAATGATGTTCTGAGAAAGCCCCCTGTTCCTCGCACCTTAATCGTGTAGCGAAAAAACCC
>CAZJZF010000700.1:0-1503 GCA_964550385.1 uncultured Lentimicrobiaceae bacterium
TTTTCAGTGGATTACAAACCACACCCTATCACGAGGGATCTGTTACCGGACCAAAATCAGTTTACGGACAGAGCAAGCTGGAGGGGGAGATTGCCATCCTGTACGGTTGCCCATCAGCCTACATCATTCGAACCTCCTGGCTGTACTATCCAGGAGGTAAGAACTTCGTAAACACCATTATACAACATGCCGCAAACCGTAAGGATCTGAAGGTTGTGTACGACCAGACCGGCTCCCCTACCCATGCAGGTGATCTGGCTGCAGCCATCATGGCTATGATTGATGGTGAAAAGAAACCCGGGCAGGTAGAGGTGTACCATTATGCCAACAGCGGAGTTCTTTCGTGGTACGACTTCGCCAAAGCTATTGTGGAAGAAGCGGGGCTCGATACTCCTATTGAACCAATCCTTTCAAAAGCTCTGGTGCAAAAGGCACCCCGGCCTTCATACAGCGTGCTCGACACTGCAAAAATCCGCAGCGATTTCGGGATAGAAATCCCCTATTGGCGCGACAGTCTTCGCAGGTATCTACAACCTTTAATCCCTCACATCAAACCCTAAAACGATATGACCAAAGCACACATCGATCCCTCCATTCATGAAAAGGCAAAATTATGGACTACCCATGCCTTTGATCCCGAAACCCGAAGGGCTGTGCAGGCAATGCTGGAGAATCCCGGTGATGAGTTGGTGGACGCCTTTTATCAGGACCTGGAATTTGGTACCGGAGGAATGCGCGGCATCATGGGGCCCGGCACCAACCGTATGAACCGTTACACCATTGGAATGTCGACTCAGGGGCTCGCCAATTATCTGAAAATGACCTTTCCGGGAAAAGAATTGAAGGTAGCCATTGCGTTCGACTGCCGGCATAATTCCCCGGAGTTGGCCCAGATCTGTGCAAATGTGCTTACGGGCAACGGGATGCATGTACTGCTTTTCGAATCTTTACGACCAACTCCGGAATTGTCGTTTGCCATCAGACATTATAACTGCACCAGCGGAATTATGATCACCGCATCACACAATCCAAAAGAGTACAATGGATTTAAAGTATATTGGAATGATGGTGCACAACTGGTTCCGCCCCATGATGTAAACGTAGTGGAAGAAGCCCGGAAGATCAAAAGTATCGAAGAGGTTATCTGGCAGGGAGTTCCGGAAAAAATACAAATTCTGGGAACCGAAACCGATAAGGCATACATCGACATGGTATGCAGCCTTGGAATGCTGAGCCACGAACTTATGGATCTGTATGGAAAGATGCCGGTGGTGTACTCGCCATTGCATGGCACAGGTACACATATTGCACCCGAAGCATTGAAGGCATTTGGGTTTAGAAATGTATTTAGTGTTGAGAGTCAATCGATCCCTGATGGAAATTTTCCGACAGTAATCTCCCCCAATCCAGAAGAGGGGGAAGCCCTGACGCTGGCCATTGACCTGGCGGAAGAAAAAAATGCCGATCTGGTGCTGGCGACCGACCCCGATGCTGATCGTGTGG